>CAZXTW010000339.1:0-6783 GCA_964643525.1 uncultured Roseivirgaceae bacterium | reverse complement strand
TACCGCTACCGCACCCGCACGGGTAACTACAGTGCTGTAAATGATATTGACGGGGGGCGCAATATGGTGCTGGCGCGTGAGCTGAATGTGATCAATGCCCAGCTTATAAAGACCGATGTTAACGAAACTTCAATGCAGCCCTACCAGGGAGACCTGCCACCCCCCAATTTTGGAGAAAAGTTAGGCGATGACGGGTTTAGCCTGCTGAACCCGGCAGCGTATATACGGCTGCGGCTGGATACCGCTTTTGCCTATTACAGTAAAAAAATTAAAGAATTTGAAGGGCGCACAAAGCGATTACAGTGGACCATTTATATCTTTGGAGGCATAGGCACATTATTGGCCGCTTTGGGTCTGGAAATATGGATAGCCCTTACTACTGCAATTACAGGCATCATCACTAATTATTTAGAGTACAACCAGCTGGGTAATAAGCTCATTACCTATAACCAGACCGCCATGAACCTTGAAAATATCAAGGAACAATGGGAAGCCCTGCCCCAGCACCGTAAATCACACCCCGACCAGTATGCATGGCTGGTAGAACAAACTGAAAACCTGTTGTTTTTAGAACTGCAAGGGTGGGTTACTGTCATGAAAGATGCCCAGGAGGCATACAAGCAGAGCGAAGATAGTAAAACGTAATTACCTCAAGTTTATCATTATACATACCTAATTGAAAGGTACGCAACTATGGGCGATTTAAATGTAAGGTTAGCTACAAACCAACAAGACTTAAACAAGTTTACAAAGCACCTGCTGCGCGATATGCAAGCGCTGGAGCGAATGTTGCACGAAGGCTGGTTTAATGAAGACCCCCTGCACATTGGTGCCGAACAGGAAATTTGCCTGGTAGACTCGCTCTATAAGCCGGCCCCAATGAATATGAAATTGTTGGAGCACCTGGGCGATGGCTTTGTAACAGAACTGGCCAAGTTTAATATTGAGGGCAACCTGCCACCCTTGCCGTTTACAGGCAATTGCTTCTCGCAAATGGAACAGAATATTAATGGGCTTCTCAATGAGTTGCGAAAGGTATGTTACGAGCACGATACTGAGTTTGTGCTGGCAGGTATTTTGCCCACCATCAGAAAGTTTGACCTTGAGCTGGACAACCTGACCCCATTAAAACGGTACGAAGCATTGGTGCAGGCCGTGAATAAACTGCGGGGCGATTTATACGAGCTGCGCATCAGAGGTATTGATGAGTTAAATATTAAGCATGACTCGGCCATGCTTGAGGCTTGTAACACCAGCTTTCAGGTGCACCTGCAGGTAAGGCCAGATGAGTTTGTAAACAAATACAATATTGCCCAGGCATTAACGGCGCCCATCATGGCTGTGGCCTGTAACTCGCCTCTGTTGTTTGGTAAGCGCCTGTGGGCCGAAACCAGGGTGGCCCTCTTCCAGCAATCAATAGATACCCGTGTATCCAGTGAGCACATCCGCGACCGCAGCCCTCGGGTTATTTTTGGTAATAAATGGTTAGACCACTCTATCCTGAACCTGTATAAAGAAGATATTACCCGCTTTAGGGTAATGCTTATGAGTGATGTTGAACGTGATGCCATTGCCTGCATTGAAGAGGGTATCACCCCTAAGCTACAGGCATTAATGATTCACAACTCAACTGTTTACCGCTGGAACCGCGCCTGCTATGGCATTAGCCCCAATGGTAAGCCACACTTACGCATTGAAAACAGGGTGTTTCCGGCTGGGCCTTCTGTGGTTGATGAAATTGCCAATGCAGCCTTTTGGATAGGCCTGATGAATGGCTTTGGTGATGTATACCCTGATGTAACCAAGGTAATGGAGTTTGATGATGCCAAGTCTAACTTTATTTCAGTGGCGCGCTCTGGCATTGATACAGAGCTGTTGTGGATGAACAAGATGATCAGTACCACCGAACTGGTACGGAAAGAGCTGCTGCCCATTGCCCGTGCCGGCCTTGAAAAGGCCAGTATCAAAAGTGAAGATGTTGACCGCTATATGGATATTATTGATGAGCGGGCCAGCTCACGCCGCACGGGTACACAATGGATGCTGAACAGCTACTCAAAGCTGATACACGAAAATAATAAGGAAGAGGCTGCGGCTGCTTTAACTGCTTCTATGGTGCACTTTCAGCGGTTGGAGTTGCCCATTCATAAGTGGGAGCTGGCCAATACTGATCACATCAAAGAATGGCAGCCCGGCTCAATGCTGGTAGAGGAGTTTATGACCACCGATTTGTTTACTGTGCATGAAGATGATATACCAGAGCTGGTGGCCGATATTATGGACTGGCAGCGCATACGCTACACACCGGTTGAAGATGACCAGGGTAAGCTGGTAGGGCTTATTACAGCGCGCATTTTGCTGCGGTATTTTGCTTACAAGCATAAAATGGAGGTGAAGGAAGACAAATCAGTCAAAGATTTGATGATAACCGAACCCATGACCATCAGGCCAGAGGCTACCATTATTGAGGCCATGCAGGTATTAGGCAACAGGCGCATTGGTTGCCTGCCAGTGGTGAAAAATGACAAGCTGGTGGGTATTATTACTGATGCCAACTTTTTGAATATTACCGCCCGCCTTTTAAAGCGCCTGGAAGAGAACAAAAAAAGCAAGGCTAAAAAGTAAAGCCGAGAAGTAAAGTGACAGTTACGGTAAATGAAATGCCCCAGGTGCAGACAGAACGTGTGATTGGTTGGGTACAGGGCCAGCAGGCCGGCCCAACCATTATAGCAACGGGAGGCGTACATGGCAATGAACCCAGTGGTGTAGAAGCACTGCAACATTTGGTGGCCGAGCTAAGCAGTGGAGCCATACCCTTTAGGGGCAACTTACTGGCATTAAATGGCAATGTGGCTGCCCTGAAGTTGCAGCAACGGTTTATTGATGCTGACCTGAACCGGATGTGGTTGTGGAAAGATGAAACAGCAGAGCTGTATTACCATGATGCCGGCCATGAGGTAGAAGAGCTAAAGGCTATTAGGCGCCTGATAGATGAGACTATGGCCGAGCAGCAGGGCCCCTTTGTATTTATTGACCTGCATACCACCAGTGCAGATAGTATACCCTTTGCCCTCATTGCTGATACGTTGAATAACCGCAACTTTATTCAGCAAATGCCCTGCACCACCATTCTAGGCCTGGAAGAAGAGCTTGACGGCACCCTGCTAAGCTATATTAATGAAATGGGCCATACGGCTATTGGTTTTGAGGCCGGCCGCCATGACGACCCTGCCTGCGTGCAATACCACACAAGCTTTATGTGGCTGGTTATGGGTATTGCCGGTTGCATTGACCGCCATACTTTTGAGCCTTACCACAACCATGAAAAGGTACTTGAAAAAGCCGCTGGTAAGTATGCTTCAAGTATGTTTGAGGTGCGCTACAGGCATGCCCTGTTGGCTCATGATAGCTTTACCATGAACCCCGGCTACCATAACTTTAGGCGTATAGATAGGTTTGAGCTACTGGCACAACACAACCAAAGGCAGGTAAGGGCTCGCTACCGGGGTTTTATTTTTATGCCATTGTACCAAAGCCAGGGCGAAGATGGCTTTTTTATTGTCAAAGAGGTAAAGTCCTTCTGGCTGTCGGTATCAGTATGGATGCGTAAGCGCAGGGGCGAGCGCCTGTTACTGGCTTTGCCAGGTGTAAACAAACACCCAACCCTTAACAATGTATTGGTGGTGAATACCAAGGTTGCCCGCTGGTACAGTACACAACTGTTTCATTTGTTAGGTTACCGTAAAAAGCGGCGCGATGGGCAATACCTGTTTTTTAAGCGCAGGCAAGAACAACCCTTAGGCTAGTACTAGGCTAGTAAACAACCAGGCTAGCAAACAACTGCCTTTTTAATAATCATGCAATGATCATGCGCACTACCCATACTGGGTGGTGAGAAGCGGCATATCTTTATCTATGCGGTAAAACAGCTTGGTAAATCTGTAAGTAACAGCCACCAGGTCTTTGGTTTCTAAAATAATGCTGAAAAACAGCTGGCTGTTTTTAGAGCCGTAGTTGCCTGTTTGTATGCCTGTTACCTGCTGGTCTAACAAATCACTTAATTCAGCAAGCAATGCTGTTTTTGCCTGTTGTGCATCGTCTAGCTGTGCTTTGGTATAGGTGCCGCCTTCAAGGGTATGCTTAACCTTATTCAGGTAGCTTACCGTTTGCCGGGCCAGCTGGTTTAGTATTTGCTGCTGCGTTTTGGCCAGGGGGCGGTGGCTGTTGGCCACATGGCGGTAACAGGCCTCTGCCACAAAAGCGGTTGACTGAATCATGTCATGAACCAGGTCAAAAGCCAGCAGGTACATTTTGCACCCCTTGGCATTGTTGGCCCCAATAGAGTTAATTTTATTGTATAAGTTTTGCCGCAACACCATATGCTCTTTTTTCATTTCCTGCACGCTGTGTTTGGCTTTACGCAACTCACTGCCTTTTTCAATAATGGTATTGTCAATTAGCCGCTGGTATTGGGTAGCAATGCCCTGTAGGCTTTGACTTAGCTGCTGGGCGGTAAGCGTAGTGAGCGAGTGTTGCTCGGCTGTGCGCTCATCTTTAAGCTGCAGTTGCAATTGTGCTTTTTGCTTTTCATTGCGTTTGTGTAGTACTGAGCTTCTGATAATCAAAAATATGGCCGTACCCATGAGCATGACCACTGCAAAAATACCAAACAGTGAAATTAGCCAGGCAAACAACCCTGCAATGGTAAAAGCAATAAGGGCGGTAAATATCCAGCCCAATATTACGCTAAGCACACCTGCCACACGGTATACGGCACTGTCTCGCCCCCAGGCCCTGTCGGCAAGCGAGGTGCCCATGGCCACCATAAATGATACGTAGGTGGTTGATAAGGGCAACTTTAATGAGGTGGCAATGGCAATAAGCACAGAAGCCACCGTGAGGTTGACTGATGCCCGCACCAGGTCAAATGCCGGTGCGTCTTCCTTCGATATTGCGGGGGAGGCCTTAAGTGGCGTGAAACTGTTGTTCATGCGCTGTACCATGCCTGCCGAAAGCGTATTGCGCAAGCCATTACCCACCACCATAAAGCTGCGTACAATGGCGCGAGAGAAGGCGTTGGGCTGAAAACGTTCGGCCCCTTCATCTTGCCGGCCCAGGTTAACCTCTGTTTCAGTAACTGAACGTGCCTTTTTTGAAAACCATAGGGTAAGCACCATCACCACACCAGCTATTAATAACAGTGAGGTTTTGGTCTGCACCTTCTGGCTAAGCGAATCCATTAAAAACTCATTGGCACCCTGGCCTGAGGCCATCCATGTGTTAAAGCTTTCAAACCCGGCAATGGGTACACCTATAAAGTTAACCAGGTCATTACCCGCAAAGGCCATAGCCAGGGCAAACGTACCGAACAAGACAATAATTTTCAGGATGTTTACCTTCCAGACCCTAACCAACAGCAACAGCAGCAACACCCAAAAGGTAAAGGCTGCTACCAGCATAATTACTGTATTACTTTTAACCCAGCTAAGCGTTGCTTCATTAATGAATGATGCACCCTTGAGGCCTTTAATAAGCAAAAAGTAGGTAATGGCAGCCAGGGCCAGTGCCGACCATACCGCGCCCACAAATTTTAGCTTACGTTCATAATGAAAAGTAAACAATAGCCTTGACAGGTACTGCACCAGCATGCCAATAGTGAAGGCAATGAATACAGATAGAAATATGCCCGATATAATGGTTAGTGCAGTTGATGAATTGATGTATTGGGGCAGCAGCGCCAGTGAATGGCCAGCACTGCTAATTTTAATGAGCGACACCACCACGGCTGCACCCAGTAGTTCAAACACAATTGATACCGTGGTTGAGGTAGGCATGCCAAAGGTGTTGAACAGGTCAAGCAGAATAATGTCAGTCAACATGACAGCCATAAAAATGATCATCACCTCTGAAAAGTAGAAAAACTCAGGGTTAAATATGCCTTTACGTGCAACTTCCATAAGGCCACTTGAAAAGGTAGCCCCTATGAAAATACCTGCACTGGCTATAATCATGATGACTGCTCTGGGCGCTACCCTTGACCCTATGGCTGAGTTTAAAAAGTTAACGGCATCGTTACTTACACCAACAACCAGGTCAATAATGGCCAGGCAAAACAAAAAGATGACCAGAATAAGATACCATTGCTCCATTACATACAGTTTAATTGCCTGCCAAAGCCTGTGATATGCTGCTTTGGCACTGTGCTTTTCTATTAAATAAGGTGCCAGCCCTTACTTTATTGCTAACTCAGGCAAATGTAACTGTCATGATTTAAGGCATTGTTAATTAAGGGTTAACGCTGTGTTGCACAATTGCCGTGCAATGTTGGTTAGTTGTTATCAAGCATATTTTGTAGCATGCCGGGCAGCTCTTGTATGGTAAACAGGTCATTTACCTCGGCATCATCTAAAGGCTTGGCGGTAAGCCATGCAATGCACATAGTAGTCATATATTCGCCCAGCAGCTGTTCAAGTAATTGAATAATGGCTTCTTCGTAAAGGTCATTTTCAGGGTCTAGCCCTTTAATACTCAGTTCAAGGCCAATGGCTTCGCCTTCATCACTATACCTGTAAAATACATCCTGGTCAGTTAGTTGTATGCCCTCATTGGTATACTCAAAGGGTTGGCCTGGCTTGGAAGGCCTGAAGGCAACCACCTGCCAACCGCCGGTGTCAGTTGGGGTGAGCTGCTGCAACCGCTCTACATGCGGAAAAGACTCTTTAATGCCATCGGCAGTAATAATAAACTGTTTGTCTTGATTGCTTACCTCTAATATGACCGAGA
>CAZXTW010000338.1:0-6810 GCA_964643525.1 uncultured Roseivirgaceae bacterium | reverse complement strand
AAAGCTTAAGGTTAGTTTTATCTAAATGCACAATGCACTTTGGGGCACATGGTGCAATATTTAATTCATACTGCAAGTTAAGTGCCATACCTTACAAAAAATAAAAGGCGAATCAACGACTCGCCTTTTATTGAACAGATACAGCATGAAAGATTTCCAAAACAGGCTTTGTTGGTCAAAGCCTAATTGAAATCATCAATCGTTAGTTTTAGGATCAGATAAACTCAATGCAACTAAAAACATTCACTTCAATTGAAGTAATATTTTTAAATTTTTGTGCAATTTACCTAAAAAATCAAACATTCAAACCCATAACCTACAGGTAGGTTACTTCATTTTTGCCTGGCTTTGACTCCCACCAATACAAGCGGCTAAAAAATTACTACTTTACTTATTGTGATATTTAACAAAAATGACTCAGCGTATATATAAAAATACAGCCTATTTAAAGCTAAAATAATTGTTATATACTAAATGCTATAAATTAGCATCACAACATTTTTACCTCATTGGTACAATCAGCCCTAGAGTTAGGGTGCTTAACATCAATTACAGCATATAATTTTCTTTACATCAAAAGGCACAATAAAAACTCGTGTAATATTTACAGCCCAACTCAAACATTTTTTATGGGCTGGCAGGCATGCACAACCGGCATTTGTGTGGCAATTGAAAACATGGTTTATGGGGGATGGGTGGGTATGAAGATTAAAGCTGTATAAAAGTGTAGAAGGCCTAAAAAAAGAATACCCCGCCTAAATGAGACGGGGGATTCTACTCTATCTACCTATTATTAAACTATGAAAAAAGAAGTTCTTATGCTTATTTGGAGATGTGCCGCAACTACCAAATGATACTCATTATAGGTCACAACACATAATAACAAAAATAGGCCATTATTGCTTATTTGCATGAATATAGGGTAATATATTTTAACAGCCAAGCCCGGCAACACCATTTCATTACCCTAAAAATTATACTGAAACCACTTGATCGTGGGCAACTACATACACCCTGTCAGTACTTTTGGGTTGCATCACATACATACCCGTAAAGCCACCAAAGGCAGGTAGTATGCCCTGTTTTTGCCCAAACAAAAAGCAGGCCAGCCGTAACGATTGCCTGGCCGTGCCGCGTAGCCGTACGCCAGGGTGTATATGTCCGCACAGGTTATACAGCCTGCTGGTCAGTGCCTCTTTAGGCAGGGGGTGGTGGCTAAACAAAAAAGGGCCATCGTGCAGGCTATCAAGGTGCACTACCAAACTGCTTCTCTGGTAATCATCAATACCCAAAATATCATGGTTGCCTGTAATCAGCTCAAATGAGGCTTGAGGGTACTGCTGCATCACGTCAATAAAGGCCTCCCACTCATTATTATACTGGCTATGGAAAAGATCACCCAAAAACAACACCCGCGCCGGCTGGTAATGTTGAAACAGGCCATGCAACCGGGCCCAGTTTTTTTGAATTACGCCACTGGGCACAGCCATGCCCGCCTTTCTAAAATGGGTAGCCTTGCCCAGGTGCAGGTCAGCAATCAACAATGTTTTTTGGTTATGCCAATAAGCTGCTTTGTGGCAGTGCAGCTCAAACAACTGGTTGCACAGACTTACTTGTTCTGTCATCTTACTTACTCAAAAGCCAGGGTCATCTTCTTAATCCTGTCTTCCAGCTTTTCAGAGGTAAAACGCTCGCGCAGGCGGTCAACCATAATCGGAAAAGCAAACGGCGTAGGCTTAACAGGATACGTCACAATAATACGCTGGTGGTTAATCCTATCAAACGCCTTGCGCATTCTATTTTCTTCCAGCTGAAACTCCATCACCTCCTGGTAAGCCTGGTTCAGCAGCAGGTTCTCGGGGTCATAATCCTGAAACACATCAAAAAACAATTGAGATGATGACTGCAAATGCTTATTGGCCACATACTTACCAGGAAAGCCACTAAACACCAAACCACTAATCTGGGCAATATCTCTAAACCGCTTACGGGCCAGCTCTGTGGCGTCAACACTGGCCTGAATATCTTCAAGCAAATGCTGGTCAGTAAAAATATCAGTTTCCAGGCCTTCTTCAATCGGTACATCCTGGTCGCTCAGCAGCTCAAACCCATAATCATTAAAGGCAATTGAAAACGAAATAGGCTTAATTTTTGACAGGCGCCAGGCCAACAAATAGGCCATACCCTCGTGCACAAAGCGCCCTTCAAACGGGTAGCAAAGCAGGTGTACGCCTTCTTTTGTGGTAAACTTTTCTATCAGCAGCTCTTCGTGGCTGGGTACCGCACTACGTTGCTGCTGCAAATCAATCAGGGGTTTAATAATTTGTAACTCTACATCGGCAGGTGGCTCGTGCAAGGCTTCAGTCATCTTGCGGCGCAGCACATCACCCAGCTGTGATGACAACGGCATGCGCCCCCCCTGCCAGCTGGGCACCTTACCCTTGGTGGCCTTTGAGCGCCGCACCAGCACATCTAAATTATGAATCTTCACAAACTCAAGGCTGCGCCCGGCAAACCAAAACACATCGCCGGGCTTCATCCACGACACAAACCACTCCTCAACCGTGCCTATACGCCCGCCCGTCATATACTTAATGTGCAGTACCTGGCTGCTCACAATAGTGCCAATTGAAAGGCGGTGGCGCATGGCTATGCGGCGGCTTTCTACCACATAGCGGCCGTTTACCCAGTTTACCTTCTGGTACTCATCATACGCATTCAGCGCCTCGCCCCCGGTATGAATAAACTGCAGTACCCAGTACCATTCATCGTCAGTAAGGCTATTATAGCTGTACGTAGTCTTTACCTCTTCAAACGTGCAGGCTGGCTCAAAGCCATCACTTACGGCCAGCGTAACCAGGTACTGAATCAGCACATCAAACGAGCGTACAAACGGTATGCGGTCTTCAAGCACCCGCTCTTCAATGGCCTGGCGCAGGGCTGCTGCCTCTATCAGCTCAAGCGTGTGGGTGGGCAAAAACCAAATCTCACTGGCTGCACCGGGCTGGTGGCCACTGCGCCCGGCCCGTTGCATAAAGCGCGCTATGCCCTTAGGCCCGCCTACCTGTATAATCGTTTCTACCGGCCTGAAATCTACCCCCAGGTCAAGGCTGCTGGTACACACCACGGCCTTTAGCCTGCCCTCGT
This sequence comes from uncultured Roseivirgaceae bacterium, assembly GCA_964643525.1. Classification (GTDB taxonomy): domain Bacteria; phylum Bacteroidota; class Bacteroidia; order Cytophagales; family Cyclobacteriaceae; genus CAZXTW01. The sequence continues at coordinate 3,663 of CAZXTW010000338.1, read as the reverse complement.
GCAGGGCCTCTTCTACCCAGTTACGCAGCTCCCGCTCTACTGAACCATGGTGCAGGGCCATCAGCCCGCTCAGTTCGGGGGCCACCTCCAATAGCCGCTGGTACCAAATTTCGGCCTGCGCGCGCGTGTTGGTAAAAATCAGGGTGCTCTGGCTGGCATTAATAATAGGCAGCACATGGTGTAACATATGTATGCCATAATGCCCCGCCCACGGAAACCGCTCAATAGTTTCTGGCAGCACAGAGCGCACCTTAATCTCTTTATGCAGGCCGCTTTTAATCAGTACGGCCTGTTCGGTGGTGGCGGTGCTGCCCAGCAGCACCTGCAGGGCTTCGTCCATATTGCCTATCGTGGCAGAAATGCCCCATATGCGCAGGTGCTCGGCCACGTGCTTCAGGCGGCACAAAGCCAGCTCTACCTGCACCGCCCGCTTGCTGCCCATCAGCTCGTGCCACTCGTCGGCCACCACCACCTTCAAATGGCGCATGCTATTGGCATACCCCTTGCTGGCCAGCATCAGGTGCAGGCTTTCAGGCGTGGTAATTAAAATTTCGGGCAGGCGCCGTTTTTGCCGGGCCCGCTCATTGGCAGGCGTATCACCGGTGCGGATGCCCACCTCCCAGGGCAGCCCCAGCCCTTCCAGCAGGCGGCGGGCACTCAGGCTAATCTCCTGGGTAAGTGCCCGTATGGGCGAGAGCCAAATCACCTGCAGGCCGTTTTTGGTTTTGCTCTGGTACTTTTGGGGGTGTTGCGCAATAAAACTCAACACGGCAGGCACCAGTAATGAGTAGGTTTTGCCACTGCCCGTAGGCGCATTCACAATGCCGTGCTTACCGTCTAAAAACGCATGCCACGCTTCTAACTGAAACGGCATGGGCTGCCAGCCCCTGCTGGCAAACCACTGCTGGCCCAGGTCAAGTAACTGTGGCCGCTCCATCAGGTAGCCTCCCCGTTATAAAGGGCCAGCAGTGCGTGCAGGTCGGCCAGCGTATTGGCTTCAGCCAGGGGCTTGTCTTTGCGCCAGCGGCTAATGCGCGGAAAGCGCAACGCCACCCCGCTTTTATGGCGGGTGCTGCGGTTAATACCCTCAAACGCAAGCTCAAATACATGGTGGGGTGTTACGCTGCGCACCGGCCCAAAGCGCTCCAGCGTATTGCGCTTCACCCAGGTATCTACCTCTTGAATCTCCTTGTCGGTCAGGCCGCTGTAGGCCTTCGTAAAAGGCACCAGCGCCTCGCCCTGCCACACGGCAAACGTAAAATCAGTATACAAATTGGCCCGGCGGCCGTGGCCGCGCATGGCATAAATCAGCACCGCGTCAATCGTCATCGGGTCTACCTTCCACTTCCACCAGTCGCCCTTCTTGCGGCCCACCCCATAGGGCGCGTCCTTGCGCTTCAGCATCAGCCCCTCGCTGTGGTGGGCGCGGCTTTGGGCCCGCTCGGCCGCCAGTGCCACCCAGTCGTTCACTTCCAATAAGGGCGAGCATTGCAGCACCGGGTGGTTGGCCTGGGTCACCACCGCTTCTAACAGGCGGCGCCGCTCTGTTTGCGGCAGCGCACGCACATCCTGTCCCGCATGCTCTAACAAATCATAGGCAATCAGCACCACCGGGCTCTTTTGCAACACGGCCTTGGTCAGGTTTTTACGGCCTATGCGTGTTTGCAATACCTGAAAGGGCAAAATCACCCCATCGGCGTAGGGCACTACCTCCCCGTCAATGGCCGTGCCGTTGGGCAGCACAGTGGCCAGCGCACCAAACTCAGGGAAGCGGTCCGTCACCAGCTCTTCGCCCCGGCTCCACACAAACAACTGCTGCTGCCGGCAAATAAGCTGGCCCCTAATGCCGTCCCACTTGCGCTCGGCCTGCCAGTGGGCCAGGCTGCCCAGCGCCTCGGGCGGCCCTTCAAGCGCATAGGCCAGGTAAAACGGGTAGGGGCGTGAAAGGTCAGCCTGCCCCTCATGGGCCACCACCAGCGCCTCAAAAGTAGTTGTGTCTGGTGCCCACTGCCCCATCAGCTGGTGGGCCAGCGCATGCTCATCTTTACCTGTATACCGGGCCAGGGCACGCACCATTAACTTTTGTGATACCCCCACCCGAAAGCCCCCGGTAATCAACTTATTAAACACAAAACGCTCCATGCCCTGCAGCTGCTGCCAGGCCTCTACAATTACCGCTTTGCGCTCAGCCTCTGTAGCTGTGGCCAGCCCCTTCAGGCGGCCCATCCAGGTAGTCAGTAATTCATCCTGTGGGGCTTCCTTAACTGCGGTCTCTGGTGCTGCCTGTGGCACCAGCAGGGCCATTGTCTCGGCCAGGTCGCCCACCACATGGTAACTCTCTTCAAACAGCCAGGGGGGCACCTGGGCCTGCTCGGCTGCCCATTGCCGCAGCAGCGTGGTGTTCACGCTGCGCCTGGGCCGTTTGCCACTCAGCAGGGCTATCGCCCAAAGCTTATCGGGGTCTGGGGCCTGCTCAAAAAAGCGCACCAGTGCTGCCACCTTCTTCAGCGTTTTAGTAGTCTGGTCCAGTTCAGTAAACAACTCAGCAAACAACTTCATACAGGCAACAATTAAGGTTGGTGGGGCGCTGCTGCTGCTTCGGCGCCGGTGCCATCCACCTGCTCACCTTCAAACAGCGTTTGCTCTTCGTGGGCTTCTATGCCCTGCTCGGTTAGCCAGCGGGCAAAGGCAGCCTGGTAGCCATGGGTGGCTATTACCCGTTGGGCACCGGTGGCCGTGATGGCGGCATTCAGCCCGGCCCAGTCGGCATGGTCGCTCAGCACAAAGCCCCTGTCGGCGGCGCGGCGGCGGCGGGTGCCGCGCAGGGCCATCCAGCCGCTGGCAATACCCAGCGAGTGGGGCTGCAGCTTTTTCATCCAGGCCGAGCCTAGCGCACTGGGCGGGGCCAGCACCATGGCCCCCTTAATAGTAGCCTTGGGCGTATCGCGCACAAGCTGCTGTGCCGCTGGCAGCACTACGCCCGCCTGCTGCACCACCGCATTCATATTGGCAATGGCGCCGTGGGCCAGCACAGGGCCTATGCTGGCATCTAAATGCTTTAAAATGCGCTGGGCCTTGCCCAACGAATAGCAGGCCACCACCGAGGTAACGCCCTGGGCCCGGTTGGCTGCCCACCAGTGGTTCATGGCCGCAAACACCTGGGCCTGCTGCGGCCACTGGTACACGGGCAGCCCAAACGTACACTCAGTAATAAACGTATGGCAGGGCACTGGCTCAAAAGTGCCGCTTATGCCGTCGGGCTCGGTCTTATAATCACCACTGGCCACCCATACCTCGCCTTTATAACTCACCCGCACCTGGGCCGAGCCCACAATATGCCCTGCCGGGTGCAGCGTAATGGCCACGCCGTTTATGGTTACCTTCTGGCCATAAGCAAGCCCTTCTGCCACAATGGCACTACCCAGGCGCGCCTTTAAAATAGGCACCGTAAGCTGGTGGCACAGGTACTGCTGGCTGCCCCAGCGGGCATGGTCGGCATGGCCATGCGTAATAATGGCTTTACCCACAGGCCGCCATGGGTCTATATAAAAATCGCCCTGGGCACAATAAATGCCCTCATCAGTAAACTGTAACAATGCCAATGGATACTAGGAGCCTGTCGGGCTTTGAGTTATCCGTTTTTAAGTGGCTTTTCTACACCTC
>CAZXTW010000337.1:1308-6814 GCA_964643525.1 uncultured Roseivirgaceae bacterium | reverse complement strand
ATTCAGGGCCTGTTGCAGGGCTTCTGGCTGCACCTCGCCCTCATAGCACTGCACCAGCGGTATGTTGTACGCTTCAGTATTGGTGCCAAACTGGTGGATGACCCACAGGCGCTTTTGGCCTGAGCTAAGGGGGTAGCTGCTTTGTGTGGCCACCTGCGGAATGGCCTCAAAGGTGGTAGTTTGGGTCTGGGCATCAATGAGTTTGGCCAGTTTGGCCACGGTTGCATCTTCAAAGAAGCATTTAATGGGCAGCTTATGGCCCATTTCTTTGTAAACGTAGGTGGCTATTTGAGTGGCTTTTAACGAGTGGCCGCCCACCTCAAAGAAGTCATCATGAATGCCAATGGCCGTTTTATTGAGCACCCGTTGCCATATGCCTGCCAGCTGTTTTTGCGTTTCGGTTTCGGGTGCCTTATAGTCGGTTTTAGCCACCTGCTTGGGCGTGGGGGCAGGCAGGGCCTTGCGGTTAATTTTACCTGAGGCCGTGGTAGGAAACTTGGGCAACACCATAATGGTAGAGGGCACCATGTAGGCCGGCATTTTGCCTGAAAGGAAGTTGCGCAGCGCCGCAATTAACGCCTGTTGCTGTTGCTCGGCATCTGGCGCTGGCAGTGCTTTGGTATCTATTTTGCCGTTGGGGGTAAGCGTAAACTGCTGTACGTGTATGAGGTGCTGCGGCACCATATAGGTTGGCAAAATGGTTTTGAGGTGTTTGCGCAGGCCGCCGGTTGGCAGTGCTTCTGTGGCCTGGTACCAGCCAACAAGCTGCTTCATGCCATCAGCATCAGTATGGGCCATGACTGTGGCCTTGCTGATGGCCGGGTGGTTCAGCAGGGCACTTTCAACCTCGCCGGTTTCAATGCGGTAGCCGCTTACTTTTACCTGGTGGTCATTTCGGCCCAAAAAGCGTACGTTGCCATCGGGCATCCACTGGGCCAGATCGCCGGTTCGGTACAGGGTGCCGCTACCCACGGCTGGCAGTTGCACAAAGCGTTGCTGGTTCAGTTCGGCGCGGTTGTGGTAGCCCATGGTTACACCTGCCCCACCAATATACAGCTCGCCTGTAGTGCCTACAGCCACGGGCTGCTGGGCCTCGTCAAGTATGTAGTACTGCGTGTTGGCCAAAGGTTTGCCTATGGGCACGGTGCCGCTGGCGGGCAGGGCATCTATGGCCACCTCGTAGTAAGAAGAGTCAATGGTGGTTTCAGTGGTGCCGTAGCTGTTAATGATGCGCATTTGCTGGCCATAGCGCTCCAGTATGCGGCGGTAGTCATTCACCACAATGCTGTCAGAGCCAAAGATGAGCATTTGCATAAAAGACACATCCAGCTGCATGTCATAGATGTAGTCCATCAACGGCAATATCAGCGCTGGGGTGGCTTCAAATATGTTGATTTGGTGCTTTGCCATGAGGCTGTACAGGCCCTCGGGGTCAAGGCGCATGTCAGCGGGGCATACCACCAGTTGGCCGCCAGTAAGCAGCACACGGCACAGGTCGCCGGTAAACACATCAAACGACATATTGGCCATTTGCAGCAATGAGGGCCTGAAGGTATCTAGCTGGTAGGCGGCTTTCCAGGCAAAGGCTATGTTGGCCAGGTTGTGGTGGGCCACCTGCACGCCTTTGGGCTTGCCGGTAGAGCCTGAGGTATAAATCATATAGGCCCGGTGCTGGGGCTGCGCGGCCAGCGGGGGGTTGGTACCGGGCTGCTGCTGCCACTGTTCTTGTGTGGTGGGCACAGTTAGCCAGTTAATGCCTTCAGCATATTTGCTGTTGGCAGCATCGTCTGTCAAGACCACGGCCACGCCGCTGTCTTGAATCATATAGGCAATGCGGTCGGCAGGCAGGGCCGGGTCAATGGGCACATAGGCGGCGCCCGCTTTCATAGCAGCCAGAATGTTAACCAGCATCCACTGGTTGCGCCGGGTCATTACCCCTACCAGGGTGCCGGGTTGCTGCACGCCCTGCTGCCGCAGGTAGGCCGCTACCTGGTTGGCCATTTGGTTCAGCTGGCCATAGGTTAGTGTATCATCACCAGCAATAACCGCCACCTGGTTGGTGTTTTGGGCGGCTACTGCCTCAAACAGGCTTACAAAGGTGGCTGTGGCCTCATAGGCCTGCTGGGTAGCATTGGCGTTGGCCACCACCTGCGCATCGGCTTCTGTATAGGGTTTAGGCGCTTCAGCCTCAGGTTTTGCTACGGCCTGGGCGGCTGGCTTATCTTCTGTTTGTGGTTCTACATAACCTACCAGGCTGGGCACGCCACTGGCATCGTTGTGTACCAGTACGGCGGTGTTTTTTACCTGGGGGTGTTCCAGCAGGTAGTTTTCAATTTCGCCCAGCTCAATGCGGTAGCCGCCAATGCTTACCTGGTGGTCTTTCCGGCCCATGAATTCAATCTGGCCATCGGGGCGCCACCGGCCAATATCACCGGTGCGGTATATGCGGCCTTCGCCGTGCGGGTTGGGCAGAAAGCGCTCTTCGGTTTGCTCTTTTCTGTTCAGGTAACCGCGTGCCAGGCCTATGCCACCAATGCATACCTCGCCGGGTACGCCCACGGGCATTAGCTGCTGTTCAGGCCCTAATACGTATAGCTGCACATTGTCAATGGGCCGGCCAATGGGTATCAGGGTGTCATCAGGCTGGGCACAATAATAGCTTACTTCTATTGAGGCTTCGGTAGGGCCATACAGGTTGTACAGCGGGGCCTTAAACAGCTTGTAGTAGTTCCTGACGGTTTCAGGGGGAAGGGCCTCGCCACTGGCCTGTACAATGCGCACGGTGCTGAACTTTTTGGCTTCTTCAGCATCTATAAACTCCAAAAAGGCATTGAGGTTGGTGGGGCTGAAGTGGATGGAGGTGACGCCAAAGCGCTGCACGTGCTCGTTGATGCGGACCGGGTTACTGAGTACCTCTGGATCAGGAATGAGCAGCTTGGGCCCGTAGCACAGGCACATGAATATTTCGCCTATAGATACGTCAAAGCCATAGGCGGTTTTTTGGAATATTACGTCGTCAGGGCCATAGTCCATCATTTGGCGCATCCAATACACCCGGTTTACCAGGCCATGGTGGGGCACCATTACCCCTTTGGGCTTGCCTGTAGAGCCAGAGGTATACAATACCGTGCACAGGCTGTGGGTGTTGTTCAACACCTGGGGGTTGGTATCAGGGTATTGGGCCAACAGCTCATCACATTCTGGCAGGCACAACTCAGCCACGGTAGCCGCTACCCCAAATTTTTTAAAGTAGTTACGGCTATCGGTCAGGATAATGTTCAGGCCGGTATCATCAAGGATGTACTGGGCCCGCTCTTTGGGGTAGGCAGGCTCAATAGGCACGTAGGCACCGCCCGCTTTGAGCACGGCCATGATGGCCACCTCCATGTCAGGGCAAAAATGCATAATAATGCCCACGGTCGTTTCGGGGCCAATGCCATGTTCGGCACGCAGGTAATGGGCCAATTGGTTGGCACGCGCATTGACCTGGGCAAAGGTAAGGTTGCCGGTGTGGTGCAGCAGCGCCACATTGTTGGGGGTGCGGGCCACCTGCGCCTCAAACAGTTCGTTAAAGGTTTTATCAGCCGGCCAATCGGTTTTGGTGTCGTTAAAGCTATGCAGTATTTGCTGGCGCTCTTGGGGCGGCACCAACTCTAACTGGCTTAGCGGGGTGTTGGGGTGGGCCAAAGCATGGCCCAGCATGCACTGGTAGTGGGCCAGCATGCGGTCAACCGTAGCTTCATCAAACAGATCGGTTTTAAAGCCAAAGTTGATGTTAATTTCTTTAGATGAAACCCACAGCAGGCACGACAGGTCAAATTTAGACCCGCCCCCTTCAGCATTCATGCTTTGCTCTGCTGCCTGCATGTATTTGTCAGAGGGTGCTGTTTCTGTTTTTTCAATAACGGTTACCAGTACATCAAACAAGGGGTTGCGGGCAGCCTGCCTGGTTACGTTCAGTTCTTCAATGAGCACATCAAAGGGGTATTCCTGATGCTCGTGCGCTTCAAGCAGTTGTGTATCTACTTTTTTGGCCAGCTGGGCAAAGGTATCTGTCGGCTCAAACTGGCAACGGATGGCCAGGTTGTTGACGTAAAAGCCCAGCTGGTTGGCCAGCTGCTCGTGGTGGCGCCCGGCCACCAGGCTGCCCAGCACAATATCAGTCTGGCCAGTGTATTTGTATAAAAAGGCATACAGGCTGGCTGTAAACAGGTTATTGAGGCTTGTTTTGTTTTGGGTGGCAAAGGTGCGCAACAGGTTGGCCTCATTTTGTGGCAGGCTAATCTGCAGGCCGTACCCTTTTGTGCTGGTTTTAGGGGTGCGGGGCTTGTCAGTAGGCAGGTCAAGCACCGGTATTTCACCTTTAAACTGGTTGTGCCAGTATTGGCGGGGGCCATGCTCGCCTTCGGCCTGCAACAGGTTGTTTTGCCAGGCCGCATAGTCTTTGTATTGAATGGCCAGCTCAGGTAAGGGCGAAGCGGCACCCGGCGTGAGCCTGGCATACAGCTCGCCACATTCTTTCACCATGTTTTGCACCGACCAGGTATCTGATATAATGTGGTGCATGGTAAGCAGCAACATGTAGTAGGCATTTTCAAGCCTGATGAGTTGTGCTTTAATCAGTGGCCCTTCACTTAAGTTAAAGTTGGTTTGGCGCTGCTCATTCCATAAGTTGCACAGCTGGTCAGTTTTGTTTTCTGCCTGGGTCAGGTCATGGTACCCCAGCTCAAACGGCCACTGGTTGGGTGGGTGCACCACCTGGCGAGGCTCTCCATTGTGTTCTATAAAGGTGGTGCGCAGTATTTCATGGCGTTGCACCAGGGCATCAAAGGCCTGGCGAAAGCGGGGCACTTGAATGGCTTCAGGAAAAGGAAATACTTTTGACAGGTTGTAGGCCGCCTTGTTTTCTTCAATTTGCTGCACCAGCCACATCCGCTTTTGTGCGTGCGACAGTTCATAATTTGCGGCCGGAGCGGTAACAGGTATTTGGGAGGCTGCTCCTTCAGCTTTAACGGCCTGCAGGTAATTAACCAGTTTCTCTTTATTCACTTTAACAGCCTGTAGAAGGTCCTTGCTGAGTTGTCCTTTTTTAGCACTAATTTTTAATTGGTTATTGGCCAAGCGCAAGGTAATACCTGTTGCTTGCAGCTTGCTGATTAAGGTTGTAATGTCCATGTCATGTCGCCTGCCGGGCGGTTTATGTTGTTTTCAGTACGCTTATAAGAGGGTGGCCAGGTCAAAGAACTGTGTAGCTAAGGTTGTGGCCTGAACAACATAACTTTTTTAAACGCGGATTGTTCGGAGCAGGCAGCGTTAAGATTAGCCTGTTATTGTAGTGATTTTCAGCCAGCTTGGGCCAATAGCCACCTGAGGCACTGGTTAATGAAACTTATGAAAGGCCGTGTATAAGTGTAATATTGTGGCTAATATCACCAAATGGTTGGGTGCAGCCCATACAGCTGCTGCCGCTTTTAAACTTCTTTTTTAACTGAGCCCGCCACAAAAG
>CAZXTW010000337.1:0-1208 GCA_964643525.1 uncultured Roseivirgaceae bacterium | reverse complement strand
ACTTTAAGTCTATCGTTAAAAGACTTTAAGTCTATCGTTAAAAGACTTTAAGTCTATCGTTAAAAGACTTTAAGTCTTTTACTTTCTAAAGGGCCTGCCGCACTGTTGCCTAAGGGGTGTAGATGTTTGCCTAAGGGTGTAGCGGCACATCGCGTAAGGGAGCCACCAGATTGATAAAGGGGTTACACTCGCGCACTTTAAAGGAAGTCAGCGAACAGACAAGGGCATGGATTGGTTACCTGTAATACCAACCCACGGCAGGCAGTTGCGTATCTTAGTGCAATTGAACTATTGAACCCCATGAAAACCCTCCGCCCCTTGCGCCAGCTACTTATTGCCCTGACACTAACAGCCCTGCTGGCGGCCTGCAGCAGCCTGAACCCACAAACAGCCAATACCAGCCCCATGAGCCACCAACTGTGGGACAGCCTGCTGAAGCAACATGTCAATGACGAAGGCTGGGTAGATTATGAAGGCTTTATGGCCGATAGTGCCTCACTACGCAAGTACCTGACCCTGCTGCAAAGCAATGGCCCCAACGATGCCAACTGGAGCCGCAACGAGCAACTGGCCTATTGGATTAACCTGTACAATGCCTTTACCGTAGAGCTGATTTTGCAACACTACCCCCTGAAAAGCATTAAAGACATAGGCAGCAGCATTCAGGTGCCCTTTATTAATTCACCGTGGGATATTAAATTTATTGAGGTAGGCGGCGAAACGCTGGACCTGAATAATGTAGAGCACAATATTTTGCGCAAGCACCTGCAAGAGCCGCGCATCCACTTTGCCATTAACTGCGCCTCTTACTCATGCCCGCGCCTGCGCAACGAGGCCTTTACGGCCGATAGGCTGGAAGCACAGCTGGAAGCTGCCGCCGTTGAGTTTATCAATGACCCCAAACGCAATACCATTGCCAAAGATAAGGTAGCTGTATCGCAGATTTTTAACTGGTTCAAAGGCGACTTTACCAAAGAGGGCAGCCTGGTTGACTACCTGAACCAGTACAGCCAGGTACCCATTGACCCCAAGGCCAAGGTAAGCCACCGCAAGTATGATTGGAAGCTGAACAGCCTTGGTAATTAACAGTTAATAATGAATAATTAATAGCCTTGCAGGCTGTACAGCGGATTATTTAAGGCCCAATAAACTAACTAGTGATATTCACTATTCATTGTTAATTATTCATTATAGAGCCTATCAATTAT
>CAZXTW010000336.1:2260-6815 GCA_964643525.1 uncultured Roseivirgaceae bacterium | reverse complement strand
CAGGGGGCCACCACCCTCATGCAAAATGAGCAGTTTACCAACACAGGCATTTACTTTATAAATGACTTGCGCCTTAACCGCTTTACGCTCAATGCCGCCATCAGGGTTGACTTCAACCATATTGAAGTGCAGGATGAGTTTCTGGCCAATGGTGATGACTCTGGCCAAATTGATTTGAACGACTTCAACTACTCGCTGGGCGCAGCCTACCAGCTCACCAAAAACCAAAGCCTGTTTGCCACCTACACCACCAGCTTTGAAACGCCCACCCTCAATGAACTCTCTAACAACCCAGATGGCAGTGGCTTTAACCCCAACCTCAAGGCCCAAACCGCCAACCACTTTGAGGTGGGCCTCAAAGGCTACCTGCTGGGCAGCTCAGCCTTTCAGGTATCGCTTTTTCACATCAACTCTCAAAATGAGTTGCTGCCCTTTGAGCTGGCCAGCCAGCCCGGCCGCACCTTCTTCAGCAACGTGGGCAACACCAAACGGCGGGGGCTTGAACTGTTCATCAACCACCCCTTTACTAAAACCTTTCAGGTAACCACCAATTGGGCTGTGAATAACTTTACCTTTGGTGACTATGTGCTTGATGGTGAAAGCCTGGCCGGCAACCGCCTGCCCGGCCTGCCCAACTTTCAGGGCTACATTCAGCTTGATTTTACCCTGCTGGGCCACCTGCAACTCAATATGCAAAACCAATTGCTGGGCAGTATCTACACCAACAATGCCAATACAGAGCAGCAGGGGGTAAAATACATCACCAACCTATCTGTTAAATACCAATTCAAAAAAGGGGCGGCCAGCCTTTTTCCCTACTTTGGTATTAACAACCTGTTTCAAACCGCTTATGCTGATAACATCAGAATCAACGCCTTTGGGGGCCGGTACTACGAGGCCGCGCCCAACCTGTTGGTTTATGGCGGCTTAAGGGTCCATCTCTAAAACCATGGTGTAAAAAAAGCCCCCTACTAAAAGGCAGGGGGCCTGGCATAAACCAAAATGCTAGAATTAATGGGATGCCAATAACTGGTAAAAGACCTATTGCTCTTTAACCAGGCGGGTGGTTTTAATCACCTGCCCATTCTGCCGCATGCGCACATAATACAGGCCCTTGGGTAGGCTGCTAATGCTCACAGTTTGCTTGCCACTGGTGGCCTGCCGGGTAAGCATCACCTCGCCCTGGCTGTTCACCACCTCTACCACCACAGCTGGTATTGGGCCATTGGTAGCTTGCGGTACCTCAATCGTTACCTCACTGCTGGCAGGGTTGGGGTAAACATCAGGTGTGCCCAAAAATATTCCTCCACCGCACTGGGTATTACCCAAATAAGTATAGCTAACCGTTTTGTTATTGCAGGTAGAAACGAGCTCTACCTCCACACTGTAATATGCATTGGTAGGGAAGAAAGCAAGTATACTGTTGGTGCCCTGGCCAGAAATGATATTCCCACCCCCATAAACTGTCCAGGTATACGTACCACCGGCACTGTTCGATGGTGAACGGAACGCATTAAACGAGTAAATACCAGTGCCGCAACCACCAGTTGTTCCTGGGGAAACAAATACAGATGTTGGTTCTATGCAACCACTGTTAGAAGTGATGCTAATGGTGCGGCAATTGCTGCATGGCTCGGTACCAGCTTTGTAACGGGTAACACACACCTTACCTGTGGTGCCAGAGTTAGCTTTGATCGTGGCTGTTGCACTTGTAGTACCGCTTTGCACTGAAAGGCCGCCGGTGGCCGACCAGTAGTAACTGGCTCCGCTCTGGGTAGCTGTGCTAAATGTGGCGGTTTGCCCTAGTGCTATACTGGTAGGGCCTGTTATACTACAGGTGTTACATTGGGCGTAACCGCCATGCGCAGCCAGTAAAGCAACAAGCAGGCTGGCCACAATAATATAAATCTTCTTCATACTGAATATTGGTTGATTTGAATACAAATAAGATAATACAGGCAAAAAATGCCTGCTACTGATAAAAACTAAGGTGGCCACCTGCTATTCATAATCAGTATATAGCTAATATAGTGTATGTTATGTGAATTTTTATATGTAACTAACCGGTAAAAAATATAGGTAGTTAATCAGCTTATTTGCTCTGGAATATAGTTTTGAAAAATAATTAATAAGCCTAATCATAAGGATTTGCCTTATACATAGTGCCTTGGGTAACTGGTACCCACCAAAGTGCCAAGGTTGGTACATGCACTTAGCAGCTAATGAAACAGAGAATGGACTATAAACAACACGTGTATGAATTATGACATACGCACCGCTTTAATTGACTGCCTGGGCAGGGCTTGCATCATTAGGCACCTCTATGTAAATTATCATGTATTTGTGCCAAGCGTTAAAATAAGAGCATGAAAAAACTAAGCTATGCCTGCGGTACCAGTAGCCAGCCCTTATTGGGCCAAACCATTGGCGACAGGTTCGATGAAATCGTAGAAAAATACCCAGACCATGAAGCCCTCATTGACATACCACAACAGTACAGGTACACTTATACTGACCTGAAGAAGGAAGCAGATGGCTTTGCGCGGGCTCTGATACGGCTGGGCATAAAAAAAGGCGACCGTGTAGGCATATGGGCCTCTAACCGGGTAGAGTGGGTGCTCACCCAGCTGGGCACCAGCAAAGTGGGGGCCATACAAGTCAACATCAACCCCAGCTACTGCCGCAATGAGCTGGAGTACGTCCTGAACCAATCTGGCTGCCAGGTGTTGATTATGGCTGCTGAATTCAAAACCAGCAACTACATTGAGATGATTAACGACCTGGCCCCTGAGCTGGCCCGGCACCAGCCAGGCAAAACTGAACTGAAGGCGGCCAAACTGCCCCACCTCAAAACTGTAGTGGTACTCACCAGAAACCCACCCCCCGGCACCTACAACTGGCACGCCTTTACCCACCTGGGCAACTACATTAGCCAGGCCAACTTAATGGAAGTACAGGCCACCCTCTCGGCAGATGAGCCCATCAACATTCAATACACCAGCGGCACCACGGGTTTTCCTAAAGGGGCCACCCTAAGCCACCACAACATCCTTAACAATGGCCATCTGGTGTGCAGTATGATGAAGTTCACCCATGCTGACCGCCTGGTGATACCCGTGCCCCTGTACCATTGCTTTGGCATGGTAATGGGCAACCTAGGCTGCTTTAGCCACGGGGCCACCGTTATATACGCCTGTGAGGTATTTGAGCCCGAAGCTGTGCTCAAAGCTGTTGAGCAGGAAAAAGCCACCGCCCTCTACGGCGTGCCCACCATGTTCATTGCAGAGCTGGAACACCCCAACTTTAACCAATACAACCTGTCGTCATTACGCACGGGCATTATGGCGGGCTCATCCTGCCCCGTAGAAGTCATGAAGCAGGTCAACAACAAAATGCATATGCAAGAGGTTGAAATTGCCTACGGCATGACAGAAACCAGCCCCGTAAGCACCCAAACACGGCACAATGCCCCCATTGAAAAGCGGGTAAGCACCGTGGGGCAGGTTATGCCCCATACCGAAGTGAAAATTATTGACCCTGAAACAGGCCTGACCGTACCCATAGGCACGCCTGGCGAGCTGTGTACCCGCGGCTACTGCGTTATGCTGGGCTACTGGAACGACCCTGAGCGCACCCAAGCCTCAATTGATGCCGCCCGTTGGATGCACACCGGCGATTTGGCCACGATGGATGAAGAAGGCTACATTAATGTGGTGGGCCGCATCAAAGACATGGTCATTCGCGGGGGCGAAAACATATACCCCAGAGAAATTGAAGAGTTTTTATACACCCACCCCCAAATAAGCGATGTGCAGGTAATTGGCGTGCCCGACAAGAAATATGGCGAAGAAGTTATGGCCTGGATCATTACCAAAGAAGGCGAGGGCCTTACCGCCCAGCAGGTAAAAGACTATTGCGAGGGGCAAATTGCCCAGTACAAAGTGCCGCGCTACATCAAATTCGTTACTGACTTCCCCATGACCGTTACCGGCAAAATCAGAAAGGTAGAAATGCGGGCCATCAGCATCAAAGAGCTGGGCCTTGAGCAGGCCGCCAACATCAAAACCGCCTAGCCCAACGCTTCATCAACAAACTGCGTGGTGGCCGCCAGCACTGCCGCCTGGGCCTGCTGGTGGGGCATGTGCCCGGCATTAGCAACCAGCAGCGGTTGGGCATTGGGGCCTATCTGGTGGGCAATGTCATACATATGCTGCGTAGTAGCATACGCATCGGCATCGCCCTGTAGCACCAGGGCCGGGCAGGTAATTTGTGCCAGCGTTGGCTCAATACTCCAGGTGCTGAACCCCACTGAAAGCCAAATAGCCCCCCAGTCGCTCAGCAACCTGGCTGCCTTATCCCCATGGTACTTCTTTAGCCGCTCGGCCAAAAAGCCATTCTTCAGTGCCTGTCGTATCCCGCCCAGCGTTTCGGCCTCTACCTTCACGTGGGCTGCTTCCGTCACAACAGCCCTGGTGGGGTAATGTGCAGCATAAATCAGCGCAATGGTACCCCCATCGCTATGGCCATACAACACAGGGTTGTCCACTCCATTGCG
>CAZXTW010000336.1:0-2160 GCA_964643525.1 uncultured Roseivirgaceae bacterium | reverse complement strand
TAAATATGCCCCCAAAATCAATAAAGCGCAAAACAAAGTATTTGGTATGCATGCATACAATATGCGCTAAAACTCGTATTTTAGCCTTCACTCACTACACTAAAACTTGCTACCCATGAAAACAAGAATAACAGAACTCTTTGGCATACAACACCCCATCATACAGGGCGGCATGCACTACGTAGGCTTTGCTGAGCTGGCCGCAGCCGTATCAAATGCAGGCGGCCTGGGCATCATTACCGGCCTTACCCAGAAAACCCCAGACGACCTGGCAGCCGAAATTGCCAAATGCCATACCCTAACCAATAAACCCTTTGGCGTAAACCTCACCATACTGCCCACCGTCTCTTCACCAGATTACCCCGGCTACGTCAGGGCCATTATTGAGGGGGGCGTAAAAATAGTAGAAACCGCCGGCCGCAGCCCCCAGCCCTTTATGGAAGCCCTCAAAAGCAACGGCGTAAAAGTAATACACAAATGCACCAGCGTGCGCCATGCCCTTAAGGCCCAAAAGCTGGGCTGTGATGCTGTCAGTGCCGATGGTTTTGAGTGCGGCGGCCACCCTGGTGAAGATGATATACCCAACTTCATACTCTTGCCCCGCGTCAAAGAAGAGCTTGACATACCCTTTGTAGCCTCTGGCGGCATTGGCACGGGCTCGCAGCTGGTGGCCTCCCTGGCCCTCGGGGCCGACGGCATTAACATGGGCACCCGCTTTATTGCCACCAAAGAAGCCCCCGTGCACGACAATGTAAAGGCGGCCATTGTCAACGCCTCTGAGCTCGATACCCGCCTCATTATGCGGGGCCTCAGAAACACCGAGCGTGTCATGAAAAACAAAGCGGTAGATGAGCTGGTGGCCCTTGAGCAGGAAAAAGGAGCCGACATTACCTTTGATGAGGTAGCCCCCTTTGTAGTAAGCAAATACAAAAACATTATGCAAAACGGCCTCATGGATGAGGGCGCCTGGAGCTGCGGCATGGTGGCCGGCCTCATACATGACGTGCCCACCTGCCAGGAACTCATTGACAACATCATGGGCGAAGCCGAAAGCATCATCAAACAACGCCTGGCCACCATGTAACCCTACTCCTGGCTGGCCAGCAGGTTGTGGGTAAGGCGATAATAATAAATATAGGCCGTACGCTCGGGTACCCCTGCACCGGCGGCATCGGCAACTTCCTGCTTTACCTTAGCTACCAACGCCTCAGCCTGCGTTGCCTCTTGGGGCAGGGCAGGGCTGTTGGCAAACAAAGCTGGGGCTGGGTAAAATCGGGTGCTTAAAATCGGCAGTGTCTGTCTGTCGTTCAGCGCTGGGTGCTCAGCGGCAATTGGGGCCAGGTACGCCTCAATTGAATCTGCTTCGGGGAACAGCCACAGCTCAAGGTCGGCCAGGTCTGCCACTGACGTTACCAGCCCCACCAGGCCGCGTCGCCGCAGGGCATCAACCAGGGGTTGCCTCAGCTTCTGGTTTTGCTTAATGCCCGCCCACTGGTGCTGGCCGCCCAGGCCCAGGTCGTGGCTGTACATCACCCCCAGGGCAGAAAACGCCCGGTGCATCTCATCTACCTGGGTAATGGCAAGCAGCACCTTAAAATCCTGCACCACCTGCCAGTACTGCACCACCGCATCTGGGGCGTAGGCATACGCCCCCACCTCATCAAATGCAAAAAAAGCATCATTTTTCTGGTACAGGCCACCCCTGCAAAAACAAGTACCCTTTGGTACAATACAATAACCGTACTGCGTGTAAAAATCTGCCGCCATATTCTGTTTGATTAACATTACCTCAAAAAACACGCCTTCAACTCCTCTCTTCACTAATACAGCTTTTTGGCCCAAAGGTTGTGTTTGGGGCCATCAAAAAAACACCTGCCCCAAAAACCTGGGGCAGGTGTAACAAGCATTTACGCTGTAATAGTTTGCGTATAGTATGTATATGTTAGCTGTTACTGCTTCATAATGCGTCCGCTCTGCACGGTTTCGCCCAGCTGCACCTGGTACAGGTACACCCCGGCGGGCAGCTGGCTGCCGTCGTACTTAATCACGCCCCGGCCGTTGACCTCGCTATGGCTGCCGTCATATTGCTGCACCGCCAGCTGGTTGCCCAGCAGGTCATACAAAGCAAACTGTACCGGCTGCGCCTGCCCAGCCTCAAAC
>CAZXTW010000335.1:0-6824 GCA_964643525.1 uncultured Roseivirgaceae bacterium | reverse complement strand
CATGAATGGTAGTTGTGGTATGTTGTAACTGAACGGGCGGTGCTTGCTGGTGTACTACCTGAACCGGGGCACCCTCTACCATTTCAAAGGTTGTTCTTAATATTTCATGCCTGGCCACCAACAGGTTAATTGCTTTTTGTAGTTGTTCATGGTTAAGCGTAGCCTGTACTTGAAGTGAGGTAGACATGTTATACAGGGTAGATTCCTGATAGAATGCATTCAGGAAGTACTGCCGCTGTTGAGCCGCTGACAATGGGTAGTTGTTGCGTTTTTGTGCAGGCGGTATATGGCAGAATTCTGTTGCTTTGGCTGCTTGCAGCCTTTCAATAATTGCCGTTTTGTTTGCTTTAACCTGTGAGACCAACTCTGGTACATGGGTGCCCTCAGGTATGCTTAGTTTTATTCGGTCATCAACCAAACAGAGTTCAACTCCGTGATCGGCAAGGCTTCTCAACAATTCATGTATCTTTTCCATAAAGTATTGGGTTGCATTAGTTGTACAATGAGGGTGTGTTAGATCAGTATTTTTTGCCCCTGCATGTTACTTTCTTCTACCGTGTTGACCCAGCGGTGTGTTTCAATGTAAGCTGCCAGCAGCCTGATGGTGGGTTCTTCAAAAAAGTCTTTCAAAGCAACTTTCACATCAAACTCTTTGTGGACTTTACTTAGCATTTTGATTGAATTGAGCGAGTGGCCGCCCATAAAAAAGAAGCTTTCCATAACGCTTACCTGGCTGCTGTCTATTTGAAGTACTTCAGCCCAGATATCACGCAGTTGTGCTTCTACTTCATTTTCTGGTTCAACAATGGTTTTACTTTCAAAGTCAGGGTCTGGCAGTTTGGGTTTGTCCAGTTTGCCGTTGGCATTGAGGGGCATGGCCTGTACGCTTAACAGGTAAGCAGGTACCATATAATCGGGCAGCTTTTTCATCAGGAATACCCTTAGCCGCTCAGCATCTACCGGCTGCGCTGCTGTGTAGTAGGCCACCAGATATGATTGCCCCTTGTATTTGCGTATAGTTGTGGCAGCCTCTTGTATGCCTTCATAAAGGCACAGTGCCCCTTCAATTTCAGACAGCTCAATACGGAAGCCATGCAGCTTTACCTGGTCGTCAAGACGGCCGGCGCAAATGACCTGCCCCTGCGGTGTATAGTAGCCAATATCACCGGTGCGGTACATGCGGCTGTATGACGAGTTCTGGTGGGCAAATGGGTTTTTAACAAACTGCTGTTGGGTTTTTTCTTCGTTTTTCCAATACCCAAGGCCTACACCAATACCGGCCACACATATTTCACCCCTCACGCCTACAGGGCACAGGTTCATGTTTGAGTCAACAATGTAAATGGCGGTGTTTCTGATGGGTTTGCCCACAGGTACTGTAGGTTGCGCTGCATCGGCTGGGGTCACTACATGGTGGGTAATATCGTCAGATGCTTCAGTAGGGCCGTAGGCATTCAACAGCGGAATGGTGGGGTATACATCATACCATTTTTTAACCACGTGGGGTGGCAGTGGCTCGCCAGTGGCCAGCATCCACCTCAGTGGCATGGCATGGTTGGCCAATGGTATGTTTTCAAGGAATACATTCATTAACGACGGCACCGACTCAAGTATGGTTATGTTCCGGTTGTTTACTTCACCAATTAATGTTGAAGGATCCAGGAAGGCCTCTTTTTTCATGATGTGGGTAGTACCCCCAACAATAAGCCCACACAGGAACTGCCAGATGGAAATATCGAACGAGATTGAGGCCGACTGGGCCACAACGTCGTTGTGGGTCAGCTCAAGGTCTTCAACCTTAGCCAGCAAGTGGTTGTACATGCCCTCGTGGTGAATCATAGCACCTTTAGGGGCACCGGTGGTGCCAGAGGTGTAAATCATGTAGGCCAGGGTTGAGGCTTCCAGTGTGGCAGGAGCAACTGCATTGCTGTGCTGGTAGGTCAGGGCTTCAACATCATGGGCACTGATAGGAAACTCTAGCTGGCTCACTAATTCGGCCACTCTTTGGCTGTTTGCTCCATCAGTAAGCATCAGGTGCGGCTGGCACTGCTGCAGTATGTTTAGAATTCTCTCATCAGGAAACTCAGGGTCAATGGGTACATACACAGCGCCTATGTTGAAGGTACTGATCAGTGAAATTAATGTATGGCAGTGGCGCTCCATAACCAGTGGTATAATGGTGCCCTGCTGGCAGCCCTGGCTAACCAGCCAGCCCGAAAACTGGTTTACGGCGGTTAGCAGTTCTGCATAGGTATACTGGTTTCCATGATCAGTGGCCGCAATGTTGTTGTGGTACCGGGCAGCTATCTGTTTGAACTTGGTCATGAAATTCTCGCCGGGGCTAATCAGTACCGGGGCCGGGTTAAATGCATGTATTAGCTGGTGCTTTTCTGCATTGGTTACCAGGTCAATCTGGCCCAGGGTAAGTGTGGCATTTTTCAGTATGTTGGCCACTATTTGCCTGAAGTAGCCCACAAAGCGTTCTCGCGTATTGTCAGAAAATTTACTGTTGCAGCCCAGGTTCAGATGCAGGCCCTGTTCGTTTTCAACGGCTATGAGAGTCATATCATACCAGCTTTCACCCTGATCGCCCGTATTGAGCTTTTCAAAGGTTAAGTCAGGTATAGAAAGCTGGCCGGCCTTCTCGTAATTCTGATAGATGAAGAAGGTGTTGTACAACGCATTTTCAGAGGTGCTTCTGGCAATGCCCAGTTCGTGCACCGGTGCTTCGTATTGGTAAGACTGGTTGTCAAAATAACTCAAGGTGCGCCTCACCAGATCATCTAAAAATTCAACGAAAGTCATGCTTCTTTTGGGGTAGTTTCTCAGTGGCACTGCAGAAACAAACATGCCCAGCATACGGTCAGTATCAGAGTGCTCTCTGCCAGCTACCGGCGTACCCAGCAGGATATCTTCCTGGCCAGTTAATTTAGACAGTAGTATGTTGTAAAACGCCAGAATGCACATGAACAGGCTTGCACCCTGCTTTTCGGCCAGTTTTTTAAGCTGCTCTAGTTGGGCCTTTTCAATTATGAAGTCAGTTGAGCCTCCCGTATTATTTGCTGAAGGGGAATCAACAGGTAAATCAAGGCGGGTTATACCCCCATCAAATACATTTATCCAAAAGGCTTTTTGTGCTTCCAGCTTTTCCAACCGGTCAGTGCTTTGTTGCCACTCGGCATAGTCTCGGTATTGCAGCTTCAGGGTGTCTAGTGGCTCATTGTTGTACAGCGCTACAAACTCTTGCGCCATTAGCTCGTGCGAGGTGCCATCCATAATAATGTGGTGCGTATCAACCACCAGAAAGTGCTTCTGGTTGTTTACAACCACCACGTTTGCCCTTAGTAAAGGTGCTTCACTAATGTTAAACGGCTCAAACAACGTGCGGATGAAATCAATGGCTTGGTTTTCATTAGGAATATGGTATTGCTCAATTACAAACGAAACCTCTTTGGCCACCTGCTGCACGGGTTCATCGCCAATCATGACAAATGAAGTGCGAAATACCTCATGCCTGTTTACCAGCCGGTTCAGCACCTTTTCAAGGTGGGGCAGGTTGAGCGGCCCTTCAATTTTAATGACCTGAGGCTGGTTGTAGGCCAGGCTCTCAGAGTCAAACTCATGGAAGAAGAAAATGGCCTTTTGGGCTGATGCCAACCGGTAATAGTCTTTTTCCTGCTGGGTTTTTTGTATTGACAGAAACGCTGATTTTTCGCTCTGGTCAATGTAGGCAGCTATTTTGTGTAATTGCTTTTCTGCAAAAATTACTTTAATGGGTACCTCTACCTGAAAGTGCTTAAACACCTTGTTGGCCATGGCCACTGATTTTAAAGACTGCCCACCCAATTGAAAGAAGTCACTGTTGCGCCCAATGGCTTCTGGTGTGGTTTTTAGGGTGTCAGCCCAGATGTTGGCCAGCTCTTTTTCAGTAGCAGTTTCACAGAGCAGCAGGGCTGTTTGTGCTTCATGCGCTGTAGCTTTTAGGGCCTGTAGGTCAAGCTTTCCGTTGTTAGTTAACGGAAAATGGGCCAGGTGTCTGAATGATTTGGGCACCATGTATGGCGGCAGGGTTTCTGCCAAAAAGGCTTCTAACTGCTCAGGATGAATTGGCTCTGGTGCCTGGTAGTAGGCAATGAGGTAGGCTTCTTCAAACTGGCCTGCGGTTGTCACTGCTGCTGCTTCAATGCCCTGGTATTGCAGCAGGCGGCCTTCAATTTCAACAGGCTCAATACGGAAGCCCCTGAGGTTCACCTGCTGGTCGGCCCGGCCATGAAACAGCAAGGTGCCGTTTTCATGGTAGCTGGCCAGGTCGCCCGTTTTATACATTACCTGCCCGGCGTTGCCAGGGTAGGGTATAAACTTTTGAGTGGTTTGGGCACTGTCATGGCTGTAGCCTTTGGCCAGGCCTGTGCCTGAAATGTACAGCTCACCTTTAACGCCGGCAGGTACCGGTTGCAGGCTGGCATCAAGCACGTGTATTTGCGTGTTGTGAATGGGTTTGCCAATTGGCACCGCATTGCCCTGGTTGTTAGGGTGGTAAACATGGTAGGTGCAACCCACAGTGGCTTCAGTGGGGCCGTATTCATTAATAATGCGTGCACGGCCAGCAAACAACTGCCATACAGATGAGGCCAAAGCGTTGCTTAGCTGCTCGCCACCCACTATAAAACACGCTAAGTTTTGGTTTTGGGTGCCCTGCTGTTCAAAGTTTGCCCGTATCAGGTTTAAGTGTGAGGGTGTAAGCTTAATGGCATTCACCTGATCGTTCTCAATGATTTGGTTAATCAGTGCAGGCTCGTCATCAGCATAAATATAAAGGCTGCCTCCGGTAGTTAATGGCAGCAATAGTGAGGTAAGGGTCAGGTCAAATGAAACACTGGTAAAGAACGGAAAGCTCATGGGTTGGCCCATGCCGTAGGCTTCAGCCGCCCACACCAGGTAATTGGTAATGGCCATGTTGGGTATCATAACCCCCTTTGGTGTGCCTGTGGTGCCTGATGTGTATAATACATAGGCCAGGTGGCTTTCGTGGTAAGGTGCCGGTTTAAAGCTACTGCCATTGGTTTGCTGCCAATTGGTATTATGTAGGTCAATACAGGTAAGCGCAGTATTGGTTTGTAGTACCTTAAGCGTTTGGCCCGTGCCTATTACTGCCGCACAGGCGCTGTTGTTAATGATTAATTGCTGGCGTTGTTGTGGCAGGTGGGCATCTACCGGTATAAATGCAGCACCGGTTTTGATAATGGCCAGGATTGACCGTACATAGTCAAAAGATCTGGGCAGCAGCACAGCAATTAGACTGTCTGGGCCAAGGTTTTGGTTGGTGAGGTACTGGGCCAGTCTGGTTGATTGCTCATCAAGCACCTGGTAGCTGAGGCTTTGCCCCTGGTGTACCAGGGCTGGTTGGCTGGGGTTGGCTTTAACCTGCGCCTGCCATAAGTCAAGTACGCCACCTACCGTGTTTTGAACCTCACGGCCTTTAAGCGGCAGCAGGGCTTTTTCTTGAGGCGTCAATACTGAAATGTTGCTCAGCGTAATATTGGCATTGGCCGTAACGGCATCAATTATGGTTTGCAGGTAGTGTTTAAAGCGTTGAATGGTGTGCGCCTCAAACAGGTCAAGGGCGTATTCAAAGGCCAGGCTCATGGTTTGTTCATGGGCTTTGGCTACCAGCGTAAGGTCAAACTTGGCCGAGTCGTTTTCAGAGCGGTGGGGCTCCATAGCTATGCCGGGCAGTTCAAGGGCTTGCTGGGCACCCTGCTCAAACACAAACATCACATCAAACAGCGGGTTACGGGCTGAGTCTCTTAAAATATGAAGGTCGGTCACCAATTGTTCATACTGGTACTGCTGGTTTTCAAAGCAGCTCAATACAAGCTGTTTTTGCCGGGCCAGCAGCTCATGAAAGGTTTCATGGCCATGAATGGTGTTGCGCACAGGCAATATATTAAGGAAGATGCCTACCACGCCTTCCATCCCTTCAGGGCGGCCCATGGTGGGGGTGCCTATTACAATATCATTCTGGTTGCTTACCTTATTGAGCAACACACCAAAAAGGGTGTACATAAGCATAAAGGTGGTTATGCCTTGTTGCTGGGCCAGGGCATGCAATGCGTTGGTCTGGGCTGGCTTAAGCTGCCAATGCAGTACGCCGCCCCTGTCTGTTTTTTCAACAGGTCTGGCTTTATCATAAGGCAGGTCAATGGGCTGGGGCAGGCTTTGGTACATGCCCTGCCAAAAGGCCTTTTGTGCCTCATGTTTTTTAAGCTGCTCAGGGTGCTGCTGCCAGGTGGCGTAATCTTTATAGGTGGCTTTCAGGCTTTTAAGTTCCTGGCCCTTAAGCAGTGCGGCAAAGTCTTGTAGTAAAATTTGCTCAGACACCACATCAGTAATAATATGGTGCAGGTCAACCATAAGCAAATGTGGCCCCTCGTTGGCTTCAAGCAGACTTACCCGCATTAGTGGGGCGGCGTTAAGCTCAAAGGGCTGCACAAAGCTGGCCATTTCATTCAGGGCCTGCTGGCGGCCTGCCACTTGTTTTACTGCCATTTTAAAGGGCACCTGCCTGGCTACCTGCTGTATGGGCGCATCATTTACAAGCACAAAAGAGGTACGCAAAGCCTCGTGGCGGTTAATGAGGGTATTGAACGCCTGTTGAAACACCTGGGCATCAACATGGCCATCAAGCCATATAAATTGAGAGAAGTTGTAGGCCGTTGTTTCAGGGTTGAGCGACTGTAGGAAAAACAGGCGGTTTTGTGCTGATGTGGTGGGGTAGTGCAGTTTTACTTCAGCCGTTTTGATGGGGGCAAAGTCTGACTTAT
>CAZXTW010000334.1:0-6836 GCA_964643525.1 uncultured Roseivirgaceae bacterium | reverse complement strand
AGGGTATACCACGAGCGTGGTAGGGGGTATACCACGAGCGTGGTAGGGGGTATACCACGAGCGTGGTAGGGCGTATACCACGAGCGTGGCAGGGGGTGTACCACGAGCGTGGTCGTGTTGGTGCCATTACCGGTCACAATTAAAAAGCCACCCAGGTGGGTGGCTTTTGAGGTGACTTTGGTGGTGGTGGTGCCAACGGCTTTGCGTGCCGGGCCTGTGCTAATTGTTTGGTGCTGCCATGAAACTAAATGAGACATTTTCATTTCCTGGTGGGTTAGACAGGTTTGTAAAGTACACGGTAAAACCATTTTTAGTTACGTTTTGAATAGAAGAAGCTACTACATACCCCGTGCCCAAGCCATCAGTTTGAGGAGTAACCACAATTGCTGGCAAAGAATTGAACGCAGTATGAAATGTTACATTGTAATGGCCAGTGCCATCTTTTTGAGCCTGGCTTTTGGTACCTGCTAAGGGCTGGCCCTGGTCAGAAAAAGATCCGATAATTGTTGACATAATAAATCAATTCAAGGAGTTTTCCCTACTCTGTTAAAGGCTTTTCGGGTTGGGCCTGTGCTGCACGCGTCGCGACCGGTTAAGCACAGGTTAGTACCGGGCCGCCCAATAGGTTACCCTGCCGCAAAAGATTTTTTTTACTGGTGTGGTTAAAGTTGGTTAAGTAAGGCTGTTGCTTTTGCCTGGTAGGGGTGGCTGGGGTCATTGGCCAGCGGCTGTAATTGTTGGCGTGCCTGTGGCCGCTGGCCCAGTTTAAGGCTGGCCAGGGCCAGGTACCACTGGGCCTGGCTGGTATAGATGTGGTTGGTGCGCGTGGCCAGCCCCTGTAACAATTGCAGGGTAACCGGGGTGGGTGTGGTGGCCAGCTGGCACTGGGCCAGGTAAAAAGCAGCCACCGTGCCAAAGGTGTTGTGCGGCACATAGGCTTCAAAACCGGTAGCAGCCTGGACATAGTTAGCCTGTTGGTAAGCCTGAAACGCCTGTTGCAGGGCCGGCGGGTACAGGCTGCTGTCATTGCGGTAGGTGCCGGGGGCCTCATAAGCGGCAAAGTTGGCCGCAAACAGCGCCTCTGTGGTTGGGGCACCAGGCTTGAAGGTAAACCACCCTGCCACGGCCAGCAGGGCCACCACAGCTGCGGCCCACCACCAGCGCCCAGGCAGTGTTTTTATTGTAGTGGTTTGTTGTTGCTGCAGGTGGGCAGCCTGGGCGGCCTGCACATTTTTTAAAAAGTTTAAGGCATCAGCATCGTTAAGGGCGGCATCGGCCTTACGCATTAGCTCAACGGCCTGCGCCAGCTCAGGGCTGGCCTGCATTTGCTGTTCAAAAGCCTGGGCTTCCTGTGCAGGCAGGGCACCGCTCAGGTAGCGCTCGGCAAGGGCAAAGGTAGCTTCGTTCATGATGCCTTGATGGTTTGGTACAACGGATCGGCCTGAATGAGCTTAATTAACTGGGTTTTGCACTGAAACTTACGCTTTTTGGTGTAACTCTCACTGCTAAAGCCCATAGTCTGGGTAATGTGCCTGACAGTATGGCCCTGCAGGTAGTGCTGCAACAGCTGCTGGCACTGCTGGCCAAGGGCCAGAAATTTTTTACGGTACAGGTGCTCTTCTGTAACCAGGCTGCCGGCATCGGCCGCCTGTTCGCTCTCTACAAACTGCAGCCCCTGGTCATTGGCATGGCGCAGCACTTTGTCATCACGCAAGTGCTTGAGCCAAATATTGCGGCAAATGGTATACAAATAGGTGCCCAGTTGGTACTGAATGGCAAAGCCGGGGTTACGCATTTGCTGGTAGGTTGCGGCCAGGGCCTCTTGAAACACGTCTTTGGCCTCATCTTCAGTGCCGCTGTTTTGCAGCACCCAATGCACCGTACGGTTAAAGTACCGCCGGTAAATTTCTTCTAAAGCCTGCCTGTCTCCTTTGCGCAGGCCTTCTTTCAGTGCCGCATCGTTCATTCGGTTACCCTGCATTAAGGGGGTTAAAATATCAAAATTATAACAAGTAGGGTAGCATAACAGCCATTTTATCTGGTAACCTTTGGCTAATTTGGGTACCGTTAAGTAGGTATCAATACCCAATATATTACACATAAGATGAAAGAAACAGAAAACAGCCACACCCCTACCCCCGAACAGGCAGGCAGCGGCATTACCCAACAAAGCACACCTGCGGAAGCCCCAACCACTGATGAAGGTACGGAGAACCCCACTGCGGGCATTAGCCCTGATGACACCAGCCAGGGTGGCATTACCGATGACCCACCAGCCAACCCCAGTAGCGACCCGCCAAGTGCAATGCAAACAGGCAAAGGCAAAGTTAAAGGCAGCTTCCCTGAATTCAGGGTGGCCATGATTTATATTAATAAAAAACAATCACCATTATTCAGTAACTATGCCAGTGACCAGATTTATGCTCTGGTACCCCATGCCCTTTCAAACGTGCCCGAAATGAAGCCAAGGCAGACTGTAACAGGCATTAAAATTTACCTGAGCGAATTGACTTTTTTGTATGGTGGTGCAAACAACAGTGCTACTACCCCTGAGGTGTTTCCTATAACTTATGAAAACCGCGTAAGGGTATTTTTTGGGCAAACATTTATAGCACCCCAGGTGCCAGACACAGGCACCACTGAGCGTGGCCCGGATAACAGCACACCAGAGTTAGTGGCTGCTGAAATAACAGATTTTATTATTCATGATGTAAGGCAGGTGTATACTATTACTGATACCGAAAAAAGCTTACCACACGGTAAAGTTTTTGCTAAGAGCTTTTTTTCTACGGTAAAAGGAATATCACAACGGTACTTTATGGTGGTAGCACGCCCCATAAGAACAATTTTGAAGCCTATGGGCAACATGTATTATGTGGGCATTATAGCCACACCCCGTGAAAATGGCACCACTGGCACGCCTCAGCTGTACGATAAAGTAAGTTTAAAGCCCAACACTATTGTAACGCCGTTGGCAGTTTACGACTCAAAGGCGGCCCAACTTTCAGGCACCCCCCAGGCCCTGCTTAGTGTGGCCGATACCATGCAAGTAATAAAATAATGTATTACCGCAGGCATAGTCATTTTGGTTTACGCCATGCCATTACAACAACGGCCCCACCAGCCAGCAACAGCAGCAAGCATATGGCCAGGTAGTTTGTATGCCTTGCGGGTGGCGCCTGCAAGGGTGGGCTGTTGCCTACCAGCACCATGGCAGCCCAACGGCCGGGGTGTGCCTGCAGGGCATCAGCCTGTTGCAGGTAGTGCAGCTGGCTTTGCTGTAAGGCCACATGCAGGGGTATGCCTTGCCTGGCCTGCTGGTGCCATTGGGTAATGATGGTTTTGGCGGTGCCATCGTGCAGGCGCCACAGGCTGGCCAAAACAGTGGGGCAGCCGGCATAGGCAAAGCCCCTGGCCAGGCTCATCACCCCCTCGCCAGCAGCAAAGGGCCCCTGGCCGGTTTCACAGGCACTTAATATGGTTACCTGCGCTTTGAGGTTAAGCCTATACACCTCGTGCAGGTGCAAAAGCCCGTCGTTCAGGCTGTCATAAGCAGGAAAATACAGGGCTGGCTGTGCAGCGGCATCGCTGTACAGCCTGCCCTTTGTATTGAGTGTGCCGTGCAGGGCCAGGTGCAGAATGTTGGCCTGGGGGGCCATGGCTTTAAAACGGCCTTCTGTAGCTGCCCGGCCAAGGTAGGTACTGCCCTGCCATAGCTGGCTGGCCTGTGTAACTTCAGCTGCCGAATAAGGCAGGGCCGCCAGGTGCTGGTTTCTGGTAGCTGGTGGCTCAGCAGCTGCCGGGCCCTGCCAGGCCATGCCCAGGTAGGTAATCTGGCTGCTACTGCTGCTGTGGCTGCTTTGGCTACTTTTGCCCAGGCGGCTTTGCACCCAGTGCGACCCGCCAAAGGCATGGCTTACGGGCATTTGCTTAATCAGGAAGGGGTAGGTATGAAAGGCCATGGGCGGGCCATTGGGTGGTTGGGTAAGCAGGGCAGCAAAGGGCAGCCCCTCAAGCGGGCCATGGGGCAGTACTGTAAGTGAGGCATTAGCAGGGGGCACGGCAGGCCATACCGGTTCTACAAATTCTTGAAACAGCGTATGCCCAGCCTGCCTGACCCGCAGGGCAGCATCAGTACTGATCAGTTCAGGTACCTGATGCCGTACAAAATACAGGTATTGGCTCAGGGCATTGGTCAGGGCCTCTGTTTTAGGCACTACCCAAAACTGCATATTACCGGGCTGCCCACCCAGGGCATACCATTGGTGGGCACCCTGCCAGTAGTTAATTACGGTTTCATGTGGCTTGATGGCCGCCAGGGCCTGTTGCCAGGGGGTAATTAATGGTGCCGTGGTAAAACGGTGGTAAGTCGGGTAATGCGCAGCCACATGGCCCTGCCACTGCACCAGCCTGCGCTGCCAGTAGTAGGCAGTATCAGTACCAGCCTGCTGGTTGATGTGGTAGCTCATTTGCTTGTGCTGCTGCCACAGGCTATCGGGCAGGCCGCCCCTGTGCCTGGCCTGGTTTTGCTGAAAGCTTTGAAGCAGCAGGGCACTTTTGCCTGTTTCAATCAACTGCCAGGCGGTGGCCAGCAGGCTGTCGTGCGGATGCGCATTATAGTAGCGGTGCAGGGTGGTGAGGGCCTCATCTAACAGCCACTGGTACCAGTGTGCCTGCTGTAACAGGCCAGCCTGTTGCAGGTGCCTGTGCCTGTACTGCTGGTAAATGGCAATGGCCCTTTGATGATATGACAGGGCCTGTTGCAGTGCTTGCCTATTATTCTGGCTCTGCCCCCTGTTGGCCAGGGCCAGGCCTCGGTTGTGTAAGGCCACAAAAAGCGGCTCCCAATTGGCCTGCCGGGGCAGTGGGGCCACGGCCATTTGGTGGGGCGGTGTGCCTGGCCAGAGGCGCACCAGGGCAGAGTCAAGCAGGGCAATGGCCCGGGCCGGGTTGCTGGCCACGTAGTTGCGCCCCCAATGGCGGTACACTTCGGCAATTTGCCAGTGGTTGTTGCCATAACTGGCCCTGAATAAGGTAATGGCTTTTTGAAAATAAGCGCCAGCCGCGGCTGTATCAGTACCTTCCAGGCATTTGCCCAATACATAATAGCTATTGGCCAGCAGCGGGTTGTTGTTGTGGCTGGCCAGGTTGTGTGCAATGCTTTGCTGCACCCAGTAGCGGGCACTGTCGGGCTGGCTGGCATACAGGTAAAACTCTGCCAGGTTGTTCTGGTAACGCAAGGCCCTGCTGCTGGCCAGGCCAACGGCGGCAATGGCCAATGTGTAATGGTGCACTGCCTGGGTATGGTGGTAACCAGCCGCATATAGGGCACCCAGCATATTGTAGTGCCTGGCCAGTTGGGTTTTGTTGCTGGCATCGTGGGCCAACACCAGGTGCAGGGCACGCCGGCCGTACTGCAAGCCACGCGCATAATCTTTCACCACCCTGTAGCTGGTGGCCAGGTTGTAGTTGAGCGGCTGCAGGTGCTGGCCCCAAAGTACGGTATCATGTTCGGCCAGCTGCAGGCCTGCCTGGTAGGCCTCAATGGCGGCATAAGGCTGCTGCAAGCGGTAACGGCACAGGTTGCCCAACCACTGGTAGCTTTCAATTAACTGGCCCTGGCAGCCCGGCAGCTGTTTGCGCCATTGTATGGCCTGTTGCAGCCATTGCACCCCTTTGCTGGCATATTGGCTTACCGGGTAGGTGCATTGCCCCATGAGGTGGTAGGTCATGGCCAGGGTGCTGTCTGCCCGTTGTTTTTGATGGTTACTGGCTGAATCAACCCGCTGCAATGCTTCAAGGGCCTGCTGGTAGTTGCCTGCCTGCATGAGAGTCATGGCCCGGCTGTTGGCCTGGGCCACATCAGCCTGGGGCATTTGGGCGGCGGCAGGCTGGCACAGGCATACAGCTACCATAGCTATTGCCATTGGCATCAGGTGCTTGAAGCAGTTTCGGCGCATTGTACCAAGCTAAAAAAAATTGGCCAAAAGCTGTGGGCAGTGCGGGGTTATTCGTGTTGGGGGGTGTGGTGGGTTTGCTTTTTAAACTGGCCAAAACCCACCAGCACACCAGCCGTAAAGGTGTTCTGGCTCAGGTTGCTGAACAGGTGGTCGTACTCAACATACAGCAGCCAGTGCTGGGTGAGGTTGTAGTGCAGGCCCATACCCAGGTTGGCCCCGAATTCATGGTAGGTTTCCTGCTTCTCTAACACACCGCTTAAAAACTCCGCTTCTTTTTCGCGGCTGTAGTTCAGGCCTGCCAGTGGGTAAAACATAAGCTTGTTGACCAGCTTCAGGTTTACGTGGGCATTGAAGTTAAACTCTATGAGGTCTTTTTCTATGGTTTCGGTATTGTGGGTGCTGCTGCTGGTAGGAAACCACGAAAACTCAGGGCCCAGGCAAAAGCGGTGGTTGGTACTGTTCAGGTAAAAGCGGGTATTGATGCCCAGCTGCTCAATGTCATCACCATAAACGGCAGCCACCCCAAGGTCATACTTCTGGGCTTTGGCAAAGGGGCCGGTAAGGCAGCCAACAGCCAGCAACAAGGCGCAGAACAGCCAATTTATAACTCCAGAAGTATTCATAGGGCAGTTTTTAACCCTAAGGTAACAGGTTTGGTGCCAATGAACTGTATGGCAGACAACACGGCTATAAGGTATGGTGATTTAGTAGCATCAATCAATTACCCTCTGGCACCTAATTATTTTACTTTGAGTGCCCGCGCTGCTATTAATGCTGCCAAGCCTAATAGTGCAGATGCAATGCCTATGTATGGATAATTGAGTAGCTGGCCGTTGCCCCCCTCTATTACAACCAAGCCCACCAGTAAAGTAGCCA
>CAZXTW010000333.1:0-6868 GCA_964643525.1 uncultured Roseivirgaceae bacterium | reverse complement strand
AACCTTAAAGGTTTTAGACCAGAACCTTGAAGGTTTTAGACCAGAACCTTGAAGGTTTTAGACCAAAACCTTGAAGGTTTTAGACCAGAACCTTAAAGGTTTTAGATCAGAACCTTAAAGGTTTTGATTGCTGACTGCCCTTAAACCATACCCTTTAAGGGTTTAGGCGTACCTGTGGCTGTACTTAAGCGGCTTTACTTTTGCCTTAGGTCAAAACATACTATACACTAAAACAGTTTTGTTTATTTAGTTGGGGCCTATACTACGGGGCTACTTGCAGAGAGGGCTCGGCTTGTTGCAGTAGTATGCTTAAATGTTAATGCAGAAAATAAAAATAGTGAAGTAGTGAGGAGGAATTAATGTAATGAGGGTACTGCTCAAAAAATATATGGCGGATCATTAGCAGTAATAGCCACACCTGTTGCAGCTAACTAACCAGCTTGCCTACCACATAACCTAAAAGTAGAATACCCCCAACAATTAATGCAGCTTGTATAATAGAGTCAACATGCTCGCCTTTTTTGTAACTGTCATACTGCTTTTGGCTAATTGACCCCCTTTGGTATAGCTCTTCCATGTAAAGGTCTTTTTCTTGACTGCTGGCATTACCGGCAGATACCTTTGCATTGAGGGTATAAAGCTCTTGGTTGGTCATGGCAAAATAGTTAGATTCATTTTTTATTTTGAAGCATAGAAAACAACTGTGTTAAAGTACTTTGAAGTTGTTTTTCTATGATATCAATATTTGCCTGTTGCACATCATCTTTAGATCTTAGGCGTTCAATTTCAAGGCTTTGGTTGTTTACTGTTTGCTTTAGCTCATCAAATTTATCTTTTAACGCGTCAACCTTATTGTCAGTATACTCTTTCAGTTTGTACTTGGTTGTAAAAAAGGTACTGATAATACCGGCAACAAACAATATGAGGTAAATGGCATCTTTCAGGCCTATATTCATTGTATCCTCTAAATTAAAAAACAAATCTCTACTTTAAGTGATTCAAATTAAGCAATAATTTAAGTGGGTCAATGAATTATTTACTTTTTATGTCATTGAAGTACACAGTAAGTAACTATTAGTATTGCCAAACAAAAAAGCCGCTGGGTGCAGCGGCTTTGGGTATATTATAAGTGGCGGTGTGGCAGCGTTAAAACTGTTTAAATATGTCATTGCCTATGACAAAGGCCATAAGCGCCAGCAAAAACACCATACCCACCTTTTGGGCATTTTCAAGAAATTTGTCAGAGGGCTTGCGGCCCGAAATAATTTCGTAAGTAATAAACATTACGTGGCCACCATCTAGCGCGGGTATGGGCAAAAAGTTCATAAAGGCCAGCACCATTGACAGCATGCCCGTAATATTCCAGAAGTTTTGCCACACCCACACACCACCAAACAGCTTCTTGGCAATATCAATAGGGCCGCTTAATGACTTCTGGGCTGAAAGCCTGCCGCTGAAAATACGGCCCAGGGCCTTCATATTGAGCCAAATTACGCCAAAGGCCCTGGCAGTACCCAGGCTAATTGACTGGCCAAAGCTGTACTTTTGCGTGCTCCAGTTAAACTTAGGGCGGGTGGCAATGCCCATAAACCCGGCCTGGTCTAGCGTAAGCTGCCTGGTAAGCTGCTCGCCATCACGCAGCACCACCACATCAATGGTTTTGCCGCCGTACTCGGCCTGTAGCTTTTCTGAAATTTCAGGTATAAACTCGTCGTGGTAATTAACCGTCATACCGGCTACTGAAACAATTTGATCACCCTCTTGCAGGCCAGCCTCTTTGGCGGGGCTGCGCTTTGAGTTTTCAGTTTCGCCAATGGCGGCAATATAAAACTCATCACTGCGGGGGGTAAAAAAGCTGGTGGCCGAGTAATCTGCCAGCTGGTCGGCCAAATCATCAGGTAACTCAACGCGCACCTCCTGGCCATTGCGCAGCACAGTATAATAAGCCTGGTCGCCCAGCAGCACTGCATCGGCATCCAGCAGGTCGTTCATCTTCCCAAACTCCGTATTGCCGTTTACCGCAATTACCTTATCGCCGGTTTGCAGGCCCAGCTTCTGGCCCAGCTCATGGGCCACAATGCCGTGCT
Organism: uncultured Roseivirgaceae bacterium; assembly: GCA_964643525.1. Lineage (GTDB taxonomy): Bacteria > Bacteroidota > Bacteroidia > Cytophagales > Cyclobacteriaceae > CAZXTW01. Next base: position 4,781 of record CAZXTW010000333.1, on the reverse strand, counting down.
GGTTCATCTCTTCTTTCGAGATGTACTCATCGCCATAATAAAAGGTAATCATCACAAAAATGAAAATGCCTAAAATCACGTTCACCACAATGCCGCCCATCATCACAATTAAGCGTTGCCAGGCAGGTTTTGAACGGAACTCATAAGGCTGCGGGGGGCGGTCTTTATACTCAGTATCCAGTGATTCGTCAATCATACCCGTAATCTTCACAAAGCCACCCAGTGGTATGGCCCCCAGCGAGTACACGGTATCTTTATACTTAAACCCAAACAATTTAGGAGGGAAGCCAATAGAAAACTGCTCTACGCGCATCCCAAAAATCTTTGCTGTAATCAAATGCCCAAACTCGTGCAAGCCCACCAGAATAGAAAGGCTTAGCAAAATCTGGGCAACCATAGTCAAAATATCCATTACTTAATCTTGTCTAAAGCTAATTGCCTTGTTTCTTTATCGCTACTAACATAATCTTCATAGGAAGGGTGCGCAATATACGTTATTTTGTCCATGCAGTGCGCTACCAGGTCTGACATCTCCAAAAAACCAATCTGCTCTTTCAAAAAAGCAGCAACCGCAATTTCATTGGCGGCATTCAGCACGCAGGGCTTGTTGCCGCCACCCTCAATGGCCTTATAGGCTAAAGCAAGATTACGGAAACTATCGGTATCAGGTTGCTCAAATGTAAGGTTAGGGTACTTAGTAAAGTCAAATCGCGGAAAATCAGCCTTAAAGCGGTAGGGGTAACTCAGGGCAAACTGTATGGGCACCCGCATATCTGGCGGGCCCATCTGGGCTTTCACTGAGCCATCTTCAAACTGCACCATACTATGAATAATACTTTGCGGGTGCACCACCACCTCAATCTTGCTCAGGGGCACATCAAACAACCATTTGGCCTCAATCACCTCCAGGCCCTTATTCATCAGGCTGGCACTATCAATCGTAACCTTGGCGCCCATATCCCAATTGGGGTGCTTCAGGGCCTGTGCCCTGGTGGCCGTAGCCAAAAACTCGCGCGTTTTCCCTCTAAAAGGCCCCCCGCTGGCAGTTAAAATCAACTTCTCTATAGGGTTATGAAACTCACCCACCAGGCACTGAAAAATGGCCGAGTGCTCTGAATCTACCGGTAAAATCTTTACCTCGTGCTTGCTGGCCAGGCCGTTAATCAGCTCGCCGGCAACCACCAGCGTTTCTTTATTGGCCAGGGCTATGGTTTTACCGGCCTTAATGGCATTAATTGTGGGCAGCAGGCCGGCATACCCCACCAGGGCCGTAAGCACCGTATCAATACTATCCATCTGCACCACATCTGCCAGGGCGGCGGCCCCGCTGTATACCTTAATGCCCTTTGGGTCAAGCGCGGCAAACACCTCATCATACAAATCGTCACGCCCTATTACCACCACATTGGGCTGGTAGGCCAGTGCCTGCTCAATTAATAAAGTGGCATTATTCTGTGCCGTAAGCACCTCAACCACATACCGGTCGGGGTTTTTGCTTACCACATCAAGCGTTTGCGTGCCTATTGAGCCTGTAGAGCCTAAAATGGCCAGGTGAAGCACGTCGTCGGGGTTTTGCCGCATAATATATAAGTGTGGTTGTATTTGGGTTACAAAATCAGGTCCATCTGCTGCAGCTGGTCGGCAATCTTGCGGTCATTGGCCAGGCGGGGCACCTTATTCTGCCCACCCAGCTTGCCCTGCGCCTTCATATACTGCTGAAAGGCCGCCCGCTTCAGCGGTAAAACTGCTAATGGGCGCAGCACATTACCGCTTACCAAATCATAATAATAACTGTTAAGCTGCTGCAGGTGTTCATCAAGGCGGGTGGCAAAAGCCTGCAAATCATTCGGGGCCTGGGTAAACTCCACATACCACTCGTGCAGGGGCAGGCCGCTGGCTGGCGTTACCTGCGGGGCCACGCTAAACTCAGTCAGCTCAGTTTCAGGAAACTCAGCCACCGTTTGCTTCATGGCCTTTTCTACCTCTTCGACAATTACATGCTCGCCAAAAGCACTAATAAAATGCTTAACCCGGCCCGTAACCAAAATGCGGTAGGGCCTGGTGCTGATAAACTTAACCGTATCACCAATAGAATAGCCCCACAGCCCGGCATTGCTGTTAATAATCAGCGCATAATTCACGCCGGTTTGCACCTCATGTATGCTAAGGCGGGTGGGGTTTTCATCAAAATACTCGCTTAAGGGTATAAACTCAAAAAAGATGCCGCTGTTTAACAGCAGCAGCAGGCCGGGCTCGGTCTGGCTGTCCTGGTAAGCAATAAACCCCTCGCTGGCCGGGTACGTCTCTACAGAATCTATCGTTTTGCCAATGCTCTCGTACAGGCGGGCCCGGTAGGGGTCAAAATTAACGCCGCCATACACAAACAGGCTAAAATTAGGAAACACGTCCTTAATCTTTTTGCCGGTGCGGGCATGAATCTTATCAAAATACATCTGCACCCAGGGCGGTATGCCCGAAATAAGGGTCATGTCTTTATCAAGCGTTTCTGCCACAACCTGGTCAACCTTTGCCTCCCAATCTTCCATGCAATTGGTTTCGTAGCTGGGCATCTGGTTGGTGCGCAGGTAGCCGGGCACGTGGTGGTTTACAATGCCCGAAAGCCTGCCCGTGGGCACCGGCTGGGCCAGGTCAAGCACCGGGCTGCCCGAAAGGAAAATGAGCTTGCCATCAGTAAAAGCACTGTTGCCGCTTTCATGAATATAGCTAAGCAGGGCATTGCGGGCGCTGTTAATATGGTTGGGTATTGAGGCCTTGGTAATGGGTATGTACTTGGTGCCGCTGGTGGTGCCCGATGTTTTGGCAAAATAAATGGGCAGGCCCTTCCACAGCACGTCTCGCTCGCCCTGCCTGATGCGGGCCACGTAGGCACGCAGCCCCTCATAATCTACAATAGGCACGCGGGCCTTAAAATCAGCATAATTTTCAATGCTGCCAAAGTCATGGTCTTTGCCAAAGGCCGTGTTTTTGGCTGTATGCACTAAATAACGCAGGGTTTTATCCTGGCAAGCTTCTGGCTGCGACGACCATTTTTTTTGCTGCCCCACAATGTAGCGGGCAAAAGGCTTGCTAAGCAGTGAGCGGAACTTCATAATTGTACAAATGTAGCAAAAATACCCAAATGGGGTCATTATGGCAGGGTGCTGGGCAAATGCCTTTTTGCACGCTTTTTGCTATGCTAACGCCAGTATGTAAAAACCCAGTAAGTAAACACCCCAGTAATTGACCATTAGTTATGCGTAGTACACTAAAAATTATACTCATTGGCTTTTTATCAGGCATTTTAGGGGCCTACAGCTACCAGGCCCTGCTGGCCCCGGCGGCAGTAAACCAGGCCGGTACCGGTACTGATAACGGCGCGGCCGAAGTGCCTTTTCAAAACCAGCTGGCGGGCTATACGGCTGCTGAAATGGAGCAACAGCCCATTACCCCGGCCGACCTGGCTACTGATTTTACAGTAGCCTCGCAGGCCAGTACCGAAAGTGTGGTATATATTAAAACCACCACAGGCAATGAATATGGCCGCCGCAGCTGGATGGATCTGTTGTTTGGTGGCGGCGGTGGCAAATCAGTCAGTACAGGCTCGGGCGTTATTTATACGGCCGATGGCTACATCATTACCAACAACCACGTCATTAACGGGGCCGATGATATTGAGGTGATTCATGGCAAAAACAGCTATGCGGCCAATGTGGTAGGCACTGACCCCAGTACCGACCTGGCTGTGTTGAAGGTGGCCGCCAAAGACCTGCCCAATATTACCATTGGCAGCTCTGCCGAGGTGAAAGTGGGCGAGTGGGTGCTGGCCGTGGGCAACCCTTTTAACCTGACCAGTACCGTTACGGCAGGCATTGTAAGTGCCAAGGGGCGGCAGATTAATATTTTACAGGGGCGCTTTCCGCTAGAGTCATTCATACAAACCGATGCCGCCATTAACCCTGGCAACAGTGGTGGGGCACTGGTCAATACCAAAGGGCAGCTGGTGGGCATTAACACTGCCATATTGTCGCAAACAGGCTCATATGCAGGGTATGGCTTTGCTGTACCTGTTGATATTGCCCGCAAAGTGGCCGATGATATGATTAACTATGGTGAGGTGCAAAAAGCATTTATTGGGGCTGATGTTATAGATATTGATGCCGAGGTGGCCGAGCGCCTGGAGCTAAACAGCGTAAAGGGCGTGGTGGTAAGCTACGTGCGCCCTGAAGGGCCGGCGTACGAGGTGGGCATTCGCCAGGGTGATGTGATTACTGCTATTGACGGCACCCCGGTTGACTCGCGCAGCCAGTTTGATGAAATGCTGGGCTACCACAGCCCAGGCCAAAAGGTGCAGCTTACCTACAGCCAGCAAGGCAAAGCCAATACCGCCAGCCTGACCCTGACCAACCGTGAGGGCACTACTGAAATACTGATGAAAGAGTTGTATAGCGCTGAATCACTAGGGGTAGTGTTTGAAGATGTGCCCCAGGTTGAAAAAGACCGCCTTAAAATAGAAAGCGGTGTACGTGTAAGCCGCATCAAAAACGGCTTTTTTAAACGGCTGGGTATACCTGAAGGGTTTATCATAACCTCTATAAACAACAACGCCATTGAATCGCCAGAAATGCTTACCCGCATTATTGAGCGCATCAGGGGGCGGGTAATTATCAGAGGCATTAATGAAGAGGGCGTAAGGGGCTACTATACCTTTTACTTTTAAGCCACTGTAAACAACCTGTTTACCTGCACATAACAAAAAAGCAACACCAACCTGCAGGGTTGGT
>CAZXTW010000332.1:0-6868 GCA_964643525.1 uncultured Roseivirgaceae bacterium | reverse complement strand
GCCGTTAGGGTTCTATATAGGGCATGCCTCCTGGCTTTTGTGTGTGATTTGATTTGCCCAAAGTATCGTTTGGCTTTTCTGGTATGACCAGTAATGAGCATTTGTTGGCCATGGTGCATGTAGGCACGGGTAAGTAGCTGGTCGTTTTCAATTACCAGCCGGTGCCCTTGGTGAAACACAGCGCTTAAGGCCGTACGTGCGCGCTCAAGGTAATGAATGGCACTGTCTGCCTGGCAGTTTTCTAACAGATACCGGCCATTGAGCAGGTGTATTTGGGCATTGTGGGTAAAAAAGTTCTTTTGCCCGAGGTAAGCTTTAGCTTTTAATAAAAAGTGCGCTGCTTGCCTGTACCTTTTTAAGTCAAGGTATGCTCTGATCATCATTTCATAATAGTATACTTTAATGCTATGCAGCCCTGTAAATGTACGCTCAATAATAGGCAGGCTGTTTTCCATCATGTGAATGGCAGCGGCTAGCTCACCTTTTAGCTGGTGGGTTAAGCCAATATGCATACGGGCCATACCCACAAAATAGGTATTGGTAAAACCCAGTGATTCAAGCAGGCTGATGTGGGTTTCAAAAAGGTGCAGGGCACTATCATATTGCCCTGCCCGCGCATAGGCTATGCCCACATAGGTAAGCGTGAGGTTTAAAACGTCGGGTTCTTTTAAGTCATGGCTTTGCATAACCATTAATGCCTGTTTGCCATTTTTTACTGCACGTTCAGGTAAATCAAGAAACGCATACGTTAATGCCAATGATCTGTATATCTGGCAGGCAACTGCCGGGTTCTGTTGCCTTTGGTTGTCAAGTAAATCAATGCCTTGTTCAAAAGTTTGGGCAGCTTGAGCAAAGTCGCCAGAAAAAAAGTATGACCGGCCCAGGTTAACCATTACTTCAAGCAGTGCAGGTTGGTTTTGATTGGTTATGCGTAAAGCGGCCATACTTTTACTAATAAAGGCCTGTGCTTTTTCAATCTGGCTGTTGATTACATATGCCCAGGCCGTTCGGCTATAAATCATGGCCTTTAGTGGGTAGTTTGTTGTGTTTAAGTTTGCCAGCAACAGGCTGGCAGCTTTACAATGTTTTAGCTGCAGTGCAGGTTTTACACTTTGGAAATACACCACGCTAAGTTTTGAATGTAGTTGTGCCAGTTTTAATGGGTTTAAGTGATGGCGCTGGTATATATCAATTACCTTCAAGTAAGTGTTGGCAGCAGCATCAAGGTTGTATAGTAGGTGTTGGGCATTGGCCTTTAGCAAAAAACTGTCAATGGTTTGCCTTAATTGTATACAGGCCTTTTGTGTTACATCATTGGCAATGGCGCCTAGCTGCCTTCCTTCTTCAAGGGTTTGAAGTGCTGTTTTATAAGAGGTTTCTAAATGGTAGTCGCTCAGCAGGCCAATTACCTCCTCAATCATGCCACGCTTAAGCAATTCGTAAGCCTCAATATACAGTTCAGAGGCAAAGTCAAGGTTTTGCCTGGCCAGCTTCTGGGCAAATTCAGGCAGGCGCCGTTCAATGGCACTGATGCGGGCCAGCAGTAGCTGTTCTGCCTGTTGTTGGTTGGCAATGTGCTGGCCCAGCCGTTTCTCCAGCTCAGCAATGGCGGTTTGCCTTTCAGTTTCGCTTGCACGCAGGCGGGCTATCATGGCATCGCGCCGGGCATACAGGGCCTTTTTACTGATGTTATACAGTTCAGTCTGTGCCTGGGCCAGCTGCCCTTTGGGGGCCAGGTATATGGTTACGGGTGCCGTACGGCCAATCACTACCTGGCCCAGGTCATGGCTGTTAACCACCTCAAGGCCGGCCTTTTCGGCCTGAACCTGTACGGTGGTGCCGGCATCCAGCCCAATGAACTGTAGCTGAAACTGCCCCCGGCCATCGGTGGTTGCGGGGCTGGTAAAGGCAGCCGTAATGTAAGCGTTAGGCACATATTGAATGCTGCCAGTATGGTACTTGCTGTTGTGGATGCTTACCTGCCCGGTAAGCTGTATTTTCTGGGCATGCAGCACATGCGCCAACAAGAATAGAATGGTGATGAGTGTAAAACAGTGGTTTTTCATGATGGTTGAAACATTGTGGTAGTTGTTAATTTATGGGGCTGGAATGGCAGCTTTTAGCTTTTGGGCTTGCTCAAAGCACCGTTTGGCTTTGGCCTGGGCGCCTAATGCCCGGTAGCATAGGCCCTGGTAGTGCCAGGCTTGGGGCAGTTGCTGGTACTTCAGGCTGTTTTTGAAGGCACGCAGTGCCTGGCTGTGGTTTTGTGTGCTGTAGGCTGCCAGGCCAGTTTTGAAGTGGTTGTTTGATAGAATATACCTTGATTTTGCGCGCAAGCTATGTGCTTTGGGTAGTTGTTGCTCAAACACGGGCAACGCTTTGCGGGCATAAGCTATGGCGCTATCGGCCATTTTAAGCCTGTCAAACAGTGCGGCTGTGGCCAGGTCTAACTGGGGCTGTTCGGCCAGGGTGTTTACATCTTTTAAATTGTCGTAGGCTTTGTTCAGGTAGTTTTGGGCCTGGCGGTATTGCCCGGCATCAATATAGGTCTGTGCCAAAGCAATAAAAGGGTTTGCCAGGTTTACATGCGAGAGCGGCAGTATTTCTTTATATATTTTTACCGCCTGCTGTAAGTGTGCAATGGCCAGGGTGTACTTGCCCATCATGCGGTAAGTATCACCCATATACACATGCATGGCTCCGCAGCGGTAAAAGTTTTTGATGCCTAACGAGTTAAACAGGTTGAGCTGCTGCTTGAAGTAGAATATGGCAGAATCATACTGGCCGGTGTGGGCAAAGGCCCTGGCCATGACAGATAGGGTAAAGCCCGCAGTTTCTGGCTGCTGTAGGTTTTGTTTTTGAGCAATTTGAATTGATTTTTTTGCGCAGGCTATAGCCTGTTGGTGTTGTTCTAGAAAATCGTACGTTACGGCCAGCCCCAGGTACAGGTAGGCCACGTTGCGGCCTGCCATGCCAAATTGTTCAAACAGTTCAGTGCCTTCTAGCAAAATGGGCACCGCCTCTTGTGGTTTGCCTGAAAAGTAAAGCGTTTTGCCCATATTCATGAAAAACCGGCCTAATGCAGGTCGTTTGTAATTGATTGCAAGGTAGTGGTCAAGGGCTTTGGTTAAGTATGCCTGCATGTGCCCTGTTTCATTGGCAGAGAAATAAGCCCATGCCAGGTGGCTGTATGCCAGAGCCAGTAAGGTATGGTTGCCGGGGGCAAATTGCTCAACAAGGCTAACGGCAGTTTTGCAATGTGTTTTTTGCCGGTGCATTTGCCGGTTTTCGTGGCATAGGTCTGATACTTTCAAGTGCAGCTGTGCTATGGTAATGGGGTTGGTGCCCAGCTGGTGGTGCAGGTCAATTACTTGCTCATAAATAAGTGCGGCCTGCTCTAGCTTGAACAGTAAGCTGTACGCTTCAGCTTTTAGTACATAGTTGCTAATGGCCTGTTGCATTTGCAGGTGGGCGCTTTGTTCCAGCCGCTGTGCGGCTTTAGCCAGCTTAGTGCCTTTTTCCAGTTGTGTTACTGCCGCCAGGTAGGCGTTTTCAAGCTTTGTGTCACTTAGCAGCGCCACTACGGCTTCAACCTTTCCCTGTTTAAACAGCTGGTAGGCTTCAATGTATAGGTCAGAGACAAAATCAAGGTTTTGCCGGGCCAGTTTTTGGGCAAACTCAGGCAGGCGCCTTTCAATGGTGCTTATGCGGGCCAGCAGCAGCTGCTCTGCCTGTTTTCGGGTAGCAATTTGCTGGCCCAGCTGTGCTTCCAGCTCGGCAATGGCGGCTTTGCTATCGGCTTCACTGGCCCGCAGGCGGGCTATCAGGGCATCGCGCCGGGCAAACAGGGCCTGCCTGCTAATGTTGTACAGTTCTGTCTGGGCTTTGGCCAGCTGCCCTTTGGGGGCCAGGTATATGGGTACCGGTGCCGTACGGCCAATCACTACCTGGCCCAGGTCATGGCTGTTAACTACTTCAAGGCCAGCTTTTTCGGCTTCTATTTGTACAGTAGTGCCGGCATCCAACCCAATAAACTGTAGCTCAAACCGGCCGTTGGCATCGGTGGTTGCAGGGCTGGTAAAGGCAGCCGTAATGTAAGCATTGGGTACGTATTGAATGGCCCCGGTGTGGTATTTGCTGTTGTGGATGCTAACCTGCCCGGTAAGCTGTATTTTCTGGGCATAGGTAGTGAATGCTGCCAGCAGCATAAGCAATAATAAAGTGGTGGTGCGTGACTTAGTCATGGCAATGTTAGTTTGTTGGTTTTGGGATTTATTTGGGCACATCAATACCAGGCTGCTTTTAAAAAGCAGAGTAGGGCAAACAACTCAATGCAGACTGTAAGTAGCTAAATGGAATATGTAGGAAGCAGCACCATAGAAGTGTAGGGCCAAAAAGGTGGGCCTTATGTGTAAATACAGAAAGAGGGTAAGGTATTATCTAGTAATTAGAGTGATTGAGAATAAATTCAAGCGAGTTTGTGTACTAAGGGGTAATGAATTCTTTACGCCTATTATTTGGCTAAGTGTACATGAATAGTGTAATAATTGTATAGATTGATTTGTGAACTTCGCTTGATGAAGCAAATTTAATTATAAGTATGCTTACGTAGGCTTGTAATAGAATGCATTGAACATGCTTATGTGCTTTTTATCTGATATAAGTTTGATTTTTGTGTGAATAATGCTTTTTTAGCTCAATTTAGTTAGGTTGTCTTTGTTTTGTAACTGATTTAAAAAGTAAGCTTTTGTGTTATTATGTGTTAAAATGATTGCTAAAGTAAATATTGTTAATGAAATAGTGCATCACGCTTAATGTGTAATGCTTTTGTAATGTGATGTAATTGATTATTTAAAATAAATTTATATGGTATGTTAAAATATGCTATAAAAAGTATGTAATGGCATGTGACTAGTCAGTAATAAGGAGGGAGCCCCTGCAAGGTGTGAAGCAAAAGAATACAGGGGCACTGTAGTTGATAGTTATGTGGCCTGTTGTAATGCTCTGGCCTGTTCAAAGCACCTTCTTGCTTTTGCTTTTGCCCCTAGTGCTTCGTAGCATTTTGCCTTACGGTACCATGTTTTGTGGTTTTCTTTTATTTGGTTGGAGCGGCTGTATTGGCTTAAAGCAACTTTGTGCATGCCCAGTTGAATGGCCTTTTCACCTTTCATAAAGTAGGCATTGGCCAACTCCTTTATGGCATGTTTTAAATCTATGTGCTGAGGCGGGTAGGCAACTTTAAGGCTATTTATTCCTTTTTTCAGGTAATATATGGCACTGTCGTATTGGTGCTCTCTAGAAAATGTCTCTCCTAAAAGGGCATAACTTTCTCCAATAAGAAGATGATCTTCATTTAGCGATTGGCTTCCAATACATATTGCTTGCATTAAGTGTGCCTTGGCCGAAGAGTAGTTGCCTATGCCAAGGTATGACCGAGCCATTCTTTTGTTATAATATACTCGCATTGGGTGTGTCGAGGGCAGATTAGCATGAATACCCTTTAAGCCAATTGATTGGTAATGTATGGCTTTTGCATATTCGCCTTTGAACGAATAAGCATTTCCTAATTCCATGAAGGCTGTGGCCAATCTGAAATGTTGGGGGTTGAAGTGTTTCTGCAGGGCGTTTATTGCCAGTTGCATGTATTGTATTGCTTTGTCTGGATTGCCACATTGGTAATGTGCAAATGCGAGGATGTTGAGCGTTTTTATTGTCATTTCCGGGTGTATGCCTCCGTACAATTTTTGCTCAGTATGATAAGCTAGCTCTCCGTAATGTATGGCCAGTGCCGCATTGTCAAGTGTGGCATAGACTAAACATAGATATTTATAAATTTGGGTGGTAAGGTAATGATTGCTTGAATCATACTTTGTGAGCAACTCACGGCCAACGGTTAAGCTTGCCACTGCCTGGGCTGGCTTACCTTGGTAATAATGACATATGCCTGAGTTTACATAATATTCTACAGGTAGGCATGTTTTATTCTTGACTTGGTTTGCATACTGGGTAGCTGTTTTATGATACCGCATGGCTTCTTTGAAGTTGCCATACGAGAGTGCCGCAATAGCTGCCTGGCTGTAAGCTACCGCAAGTTCAGCAGGTGATGTGTCAAATAATGATTCTAATACGGCAATTGCTTTTAATGCGTGTACGACCTCAAGCTTGAGTTGTGCAGTATTGAAGTATATTTTTGATAACTGCATGTGTATGCTGGCTAGCTCTCTTGTATTCATTTGGTGCTTTTCCTGTATTTCTACGGCTTTTAACAAGGTAAGCACTGTATTTTCCAGGTCAAATAGTAGCTCATAAGCCTCAGCTCTGAGTATATAGCTGTCAATAATCTGCTTCAGTTGTGATTTTCCTTGCCGTGCCAAGTTATTGGCAATGGCATTCAGTCTTTTTCCTTCTATAATATGGCTAACGGCCGCCTGGTACGACGCTTCTAGTTTATGCTCATCAAGTACTTCAATTACCTGCTCAATCTCGCCCTGCTTAAATAGCTCATAGGCTTTAATGTACAGGTCAGAGGCAAAATCAAGGTTTTGCTGGGCCAGTTGTTGGGCAAACTCGGGCAGGCGCCGTTCAATGGTGTTTATGCGGCTCAGCAGTAGTTGCTCGGCCTGTTGGTGGTTGGTAATTCGCTGGCCTAATTGTGCTTCCAGCTCAGCAATGGCTGCTTTGCTTTCGGCTTCACTGGCCCGCAGGCGGGTAATCATGGCGTCACGCCGGGCATACAGGGCCTGCCGGCTAATATTGTACAGCTCTGTCTGTGCCTGCGCCAGCTGCCCTTTAGGTGCCAGGTATATGGCTACTGGTGCCGTACGGCCAATCACTACCTGGCCCAGGTCATGGCTGTTAACCACCTCAA
>CAZXTW010000331.1:0-6886 GCA_964643525.1 uncultured Roseivirgaceae bacterium | reverse complement strand
CGCCGGAGAGCGGGATCCGTTCCGCCGGAGAGCGGGATCCGTTCCGCCGGAGAGCAGCTACCGCTGTCCGGGGCAAAAGAACCATATGCCCAGCAGAAAAGTGTTGGGAGGCCTGCAGAAAAGTTGAAGGGTGTTGCCAAAAGGTTGTTAATTAGGGGTATGAAAGTACTGGTAACCGGTAGCAGCGGGCATTTGGGCGAGGCCCTGATGCGGGTACTGCCCACGCAGGGCCACCAGGCCGTAGGTATAGACCTGTTACCCGGCCCGTTTACAAATGCAACAGGCAATATTGCCCACGAGGCCTTTGTGGCCAGGCACATGCCCGGTATTGAGGTAGTATTGCACACCGCTACCCTGCACAAGCCACATGTGGCTACACATAGCAGGCAAGCCTTTGTAGAGACTAATATTACGGGCACCCTGCACCTGCTTGAAGCCGCTGCCAGGGCTGGCGTATCGGCTTTTGTGTTTACCAGTACCACCAGTGCCTTTGGCGATGCGCTAACGCCCCAACCGGGCCAGCCAGCCGTATGGATTACCGAAGGCGTGCCCCACAAGCCCAAAAATATTTATGGGGCCACCAAAACAGCGGCAGAAGATTTGTGCCAGCTGTTTGCCCGCAACCATGGGCTGCCGTGTGTGGTGCTGCGTACCAGCCGCTTTTTTCCGGAGGCAGATGACAATGCGGCCATCCGCCAGGCCTACCCCAGCCACAATGCCAAGGCCAATGAGCTGCTGCACCGCCGGGCCGATGTGGCTGATATTGTTGATGCCCACCTGCTGGCCATGCACAAGGCCCCGGCCCTTGGCTTTGGCAAGTACATCATTAGCGCCACCAGCCCTTTTACGCCTGACCACCTGGCCCAGTTAAATACCAACGCCCCGGCAGTGGTACAGGCCTTATACCCTGAATATGCTGCCCTGTATGCGCAACAGGGTTGGCATATGTTCCCTACCATTGGCCGGGTGTATGTCAACACGCTGGCCCGTACAGAGCTGGGCTGGCAACCCCAGTATGATTTTGCCCATGTGCTGCATAGCCTGGCCAGCGGCACCGACTACCGCAGCCCCCTTACCCTGCAAACCGGCAGCAAGGGCTACCATAACCAATCATTTACAGAAGGCCCCTACCCCACCTGAACTGAACCACTGCCTGGTTAACTTGATTTTTACTTAATGTTAATTTGACTTTAACTTAATAAAAGGCACCGCCCTACAGGCAGCGGTTGTATTGCTGCCATATATTTTTTTAAACACTAAATGCTCTGCGGTTTTGTTACAAACAAGTGTGTTTTATAGATGAATGAGCAAATATGCTATATAAGCGGCCTAAGGCAGCATTTACGGCCTAACCCCTTATGGGTGAGGGGTACTAAGGCAGGGCTACTTTTCGGTGCCACCAGCACTTGCCAACAGGCCCCGCCCAGTAGCGGTGGGCAACCACACTTAGTTCACCTAATAAACTATTTGCCTGCTTTTTAAGCCTTTAGCTGTTAAGTAACTGCTGGTTAATGCGCTACCAGGGGGGCGGTAACCCTTTTAATAACCAGTTAAAGGGGCTGTTACGAAAATAATCTATCAGTTACGTAAATTAATGGGGGCAGGGTTTCATTAAATGGCACATTTTATTTAACTTTCACCAGTGTTATGTATTAGGCTTTTTTGTCTGAGTGTTTGAACATGTAAGCTTAACATAAGTTTTACAATACTTACACAAAGCACTCAGCAATGCTTAAAAGTGCATTGCTGCAAAACAAGAAGCCCAATATTCAACTTGTACTAATTAAGTATTGATATTGAAGGAGTGTATTGACAGGCGGAATGAAGGATTAAAGCGCCGCATGTTTCATATGTTCCAAACCAAAGCAATACCAGACGATTGTCCATTTATGGCGCTAAAGTAAAAATGTAAGATTTTGTTTAACTCTATTTCCAGATGATTATGACTACACTACAAAGAAACATGAACACCTTCGCTTCCTACAGCCTAGATGAACTTGAGGAAGATTTGTTATTTGGTGGTTGTTGTGAGCCACCTCCACACGACCCGCCTACTGACCCACCACCACCTGACAATAGTACAGGTACTGGAGGTTAATGCACCAGCAAAATCATGAACAAGAATAAAAAGTTGCCGGAGCTTGTGGCACCGGCAGCTTTCAACCTTCTCGCCACACACCCTCAACAAGAACCAGCATGAAATACCTTAGCTTAACATGCGCAATCATAGCCATAGTGCTTGCCGGCTGCCAGCCGCAGGTAGATGGTGAGGTTACGCCCGAAGATGTGGCAGCCTTGGTGGTTCAGGGAAATAACCAGCTACAAAGTAATGCCCACCAGGAAGCAATCAAAACCTTTGAAAATGCCAAAGCCCTTAGTACCCAATTAGGAAATGAAACACACCTGCCCGCCATTTACCAGCGGTTGGGTTACCTGTACCTCATTACGCAACAGTATGCCGAAGCCAGCACCCATTTAAAAGATGCATTAAATATTGGTCTGGATAATAAAGACCAATACAGTAAGGTGTTTTTTTATCTGGGCATGGTAGGCCAGCAGTTTCAGGACTTTGCCTCTGCTGCTGCCTATTATGACAAAAGCCTTTCGTTATTTTTAGAATTAGATGACCTGAACATGGTTAGCCAGGCACAGCTAAAGCTTGGCCAGTGTTTTAGAGATTTAAAAATGTACGATCAGGCCATGAACAGCCTGCGCCTGGCTGAAGCAACCACTGCAGAGCATGGCTTTGAAAAGTTGCATAATGACATTATGGTTTCTATTGGTGTGCTGCATTTTAAAATGCAGGAATACAACAAAGCCATAGTGCATTACAATACCGCCCTGCAGCAAACCAACCATGGCCCCACCGAGGCAGCACTGCACCACGACCTGGCCCTGGTATATGTAAAATATGGCGATGCAGGCCTGGCTATTATTCATTTTGATAAAGCCATTACAACCTACACCCAACTTGGTTTAAGAAACCGTTGCTTTGACTCGTACAGTGGTAAGGCTTCATTGTTAAATATGCAAGGCGATGAAGTCGGTGCACAGGAATGCCTGGAACGCGCCATTGACGTGGCAGCCCAGGGTATATATTTTACTGATGTAGTAAATAAAGTGCACCAACGGCTAATAGAGTTGTACAGCAACCAAAACCGTTTTAAAGAGGCCGTTGCAGTGTCTAAGCAACTGCATCAACTAAAAGATGAACGCCTTTATGCCAATGCCGATATGCAGTATGAGCTTGACCAGTTAAAGCTGGCCCTGGCCGACCAGGCCATAGCCCATAACGATGAGGTAAAACAAATGCAGGCCGAAGCACAAGACGGCCTAGTCTATACCTCATTTTTAATTGCCGCCCTGCTGGGTGCCATTATTATGAGCTGGCAAAGCAAACGCAAAGCGCAATTGGCAGAAGCTAAACTGGCTAACCAGGAATAAACAACCATACCAATAAAAAAGGGGGCTGCATCAACTGGTGCAGCCCCCTTTTTTTACAGGCAGTCTTCTGCCAGTGGGGTCAGTTCATCCTCACTGATAGATTCAAGCTGCATTGGGTCAGGGTATAAAAACATGAGCTTAACCAGCATACAGGCACAATAGTCAGTGGCTGTTTCTTCACCCAGGCCGCTTTCAGCCTCTTTCACACAGCTCAACATAAACTCTTCCTGTATATCGTCTGGCCAGGCATCTAAATTCAGGCAGTCCTCCGCCCAGCCTTCCAGCTGCGTTTCGCTCATTCCCAGGGCATCATTTGGGTCAGGGTAAGCGTCAGATACTTTCTCAAGCATACAATAGCAATACTCGGTGGCCATTGACTGGCCCATGGCACCTGCCGCTTCACTTACGCAATTGTTCACAAAAGCCACACGCTCTGCCCTTGGCCAGTCACTTGTGCTTGTGCTGCTTTGGGCAGAAACTAAGGTTGTGTGTAAAAACAACCCAACCAAAAATATAAACCCATTAATTTTCATAAAGATACAGTGTTTTGTAAGGTGGTGTTATGTAATACAGTTCTAATCATTACAAGCATTGTGCCATTTAGCACAGCAGTTCATGTAATGCGGCTGGCAGGTAATTACGCCTATTTTCAACACAATTCCTAAAAAATGGCACCGTGCTATCATACCTGGCCACCTTTACAGCAGTAATTACTACTTGCGCTTTGCCTTGTTTAGCAGCAGGGCATTTCTGTTAACGGCCAGGGGCAGCCGTTTTCTTCTTTTATATACAATGGTGCCAATAATGGCTACGGCAATGGTTATTACCCTAAACAGGTTGGCCATATTGTTGCCAGCCGCGGTATCGGCCACATTAAAAACCATCCACCACAGGTTCATAAAAAAGTGCAGGCCTATGGGCACCCACAGGTTATTGTGCCACTCGGCATACAGCCAGGCAAACAGTATGGCCCCAAAAAAGGTGGCAAAAAATACACCAATAAGCACGGCAGGGTCCTGGCTTTGCCACAGGTGCACCACCGCAAACAGCACTGCCCCCACCGCAATGGCAGGTATAAAGCCCAGTTTGGTGTACCTGAATAACTGGCCAAATAATATGCCCCGATAATACAACTCTTCAAAAAAAGCGGCAAACACAGCCCCTGTTAGTATTTGGGTTAGGGTAAGCTGGGTGTTGAAGTTAAAAAACAGGGCATAGCCCACCAGCATGGGGGCGGCGGCAATAAAAGCAACCAACAAACCCTTGCCAGCCCCTTTATGCAGGCCCAGGCCGGGCCAAAAGCCAGCCGGCCTGTGTAGCCACAACACCCCTGCCAGCATAGGCAGGCCAATTATGGTATAAGTAAGCATATGGCACAGCCAAGGCACAGGCAACACCTGTAACAGGGCACGGCTCAGGGCGGCAAAGTACAGCTCATCAAACAACCAGTAAACGGCAAAGGTTATGGTTGTGACTAGTAATATTTGTGTGGGTCTTTTCATACTGGTTGGTGCTTTTACTATAGCATAAATATAACTGCCCCAGGCCAATAACGCATGTATAGCCGGCACCTGGCTGCCCCAATGGCAGAATAGCATTGACCAACTGTAGCATATGGCCGATGAGGTGTAAGCAAATTATTTTAAACATTTTTTGTATGCGCAAATAGGCTGCGCAGCAGCCCCTCACCTTTGTATTGTGCATTGAACGGAACACCAAAACAATCACTGTCATGAAGTTTAACACAAACACCAAACAGGCAACTACCATTGTAAACCATGAAGGGGCAACGGCCTACAGGCTAAGCCACAACATGAAACTCTACACTGCCGTAGTGACTGCCAGCCTGAACGACACCTTTTATGAAAAAGAAGGCGACCGTTTACAGCGCATAAGCCTCTTGGTAGCAAAAGCCAACCCGGTGTTTGTGGCCAAACTGGCCGTGTATGCCCGCGAGCAAATGCACCTGCGCAGCATACCGCTGGTGCTGGTGGCTGAGCTGGCTAAGGTACACCAGGGCGATAACCTGGTGGGCCGCACTGCCACCCGTGTAATACAACGGGCCGATGAAATTACCGAGCTGCTGGCCTACTACCAGCTAACCAATGCCCGCAGTGGTGATAAGGCATTGAAAAGACTGTCAAAGCAACTACAAAAGGGCATTGGGGCGGCTTTTAACAAATTTGATGAGTAC
This sequence comes from uncultured Roseivirgaceae bacterium, assembly GCA_964643525.1. Taxonomy (GTDB): domain Bacteria; phylum Bacteroidota; class Bacteroidia; order Cytophagales; family Cyclobacteriaceae; genus CAZXTW01. The sequence continues at coordinate 1,248 of CAZXTW010000331.1, read as the reverse complement.
CAGTTTGCCAAGTACAACCGCAAGGCGGGCGTTACGCTTAAAGATGCGTTGTTTATTACGCACCCCAGAGCGGCCAACGAGGCACAACAGGCACTGTTTAACAAAATAGCCGCCAACCAGCTTGAAAAGCCTTATACGTGGGAGGTGCGGCTGTCTGAACTGGGCAAGCAGCCCTATGCCACCAGCCTGGACAAGGCCATTGCCAAAGCCACCGCCTGGAAGGAGCTGATTACCAGCGGCAAGCTGGGCTACATGGCTTTGCTGCGCAACCTGCGTAATATACTGGAAGCAGGGGTGGGTGCAAAAACCATAAGCATAGTGGCTAAGCAACTTACTGACCCCCACGCGGTGCGCAACAGCAGGCAACTGCCATTCAGGTTTTTGGCTGCCTACCATGAGCTTGAGCGGGTACAGGCCCCTTTTGTGACAGAACTGAAGCGTGCTGTGGAGTGTGCCCTGGCCATTAGTACTGAAAACATTAGTGGCTTTGACAAAAACAGCCGTGTGCTGATAGCCTCAGATACTTCAGGCTCAATGTACCAGCCCATTAGTGCTAAAAGCAAAATACGCTGCTATGACATTGGCCTGGTATTGAGTGTGCTGCTGGCCAAAAAGTACACCCACGTAACCACCGGTATTTTTGGTGATACCTGGCTGCAGGTAAACCTGCACAAAACCGGGCTAATGAACAGCATTAATACGTTAAACCGGTACTCGGGCAAGGTGGGCTACAGCACCAATGGCCATACTGTGGTTGAGGCGTTAATTAAGCGACGCAAGCTGGTTGACCAGGTGATGTTTTTTACCGACATGCAGCTGTGGGACAGTGGCTATAACGGAAAAACGTTGCAAAATACCTGGGCACAGTACAGGCAAATAGCACCAAAGGCCAAACTGTATTTGTTTGACCTGGCAGGCTATGGCCAGGCACCTTTGAAGGTGCAGAACGGCGTGCATATGATTGCCGGCTGGAACGACCGGGTGTTTGATGTGCTGGCTGCCATTAACAGAGGCCAAAGCGCCCTGAAAGCCATTGAACGTATTGAATTATGAATTAGAAGTTTGTAGTTAGGAGTTATGAATTATGAGTTAAATAAAGGTGTGCGGTTTACTTATACTACTTGGTTATGCTAAGCATCAGATATTACGCACTATTAGCCTTGTTAACACTTTTGTTTCTTTTAACCCGGCCTATTCATTGTTCATTGTTCATTGTTCATTGTTCATTGTTCATTGTTCATTGTTCAT
>CAZXTW010000330.1:0-6887 GCA_964643525.1 uncultured Roseivirgaceae bacterium | reverse complement strand
CTGGCCTACAGGTCGCTCATGTATGCTGTGCCGGTATATGAGAGCACGGCCAAGATTAAGCTTGACGACTTCAACTCGGGCATTTCTTCATCAGACCTGTACCAGGACTTTAGCCACTTTGTGCATACCAATAAAATACAGGCTGAGGTTGAAGTATTGAAATCGGCCAGTATAGTAGGGCAGGCCGTTCAAAGCCTGCAAACTACAGTAAGCTATTACCGGGTGGGCAGGTTGAAAACCACCGAGTTATACCAGCAAAGCCCCTTGCTGGCAACCGTGTTGCCGGGTACCGCCCCTCAAAAAGAATTGGTTTTTGATGTGCAGGTGCAAGGCCCTGATAGTTACCAGCTTTTGCAGGCCAATGGCACCTTTACTACCCACCAGTTTGATGATACTGTGCTTGTGCGGCAAACCCCGGTGGTGGTGCGCAGAAATACTGCTTACGCTGCGGCCTGGCAGGCAGGCTATGACCTGAAAGACCGCTACCGCATTAAAATAGCCCCACCTGCCGCTGTGGTAAGCCAGGTAAAGGCACGCCTGGATGTAATGGCGGTAGAGAAAGACGTGGCCGTGCTGCGGGTAAGCATACGTTGGGAAGAAGCCCAGAAAGCATGCGACCTGGCCAACACCATTGCCCAGGCTTACATTAACGATTATGTACAGACACGCACAGGGGCAGCAGGTGTTACCCTGCGTTTTATTGAGGGGCGCATTGCCGAGGCAGCCGAGGCCCTGCGCCTGGCAGAAGACCAGCTGTTGGCCTACCGCCAGCAAAACAAGATTGTAAATGTGCGCCTTGAAAACGAAACCGACCTGCGCCACATTGCCCAACTGAAAGTGCAGCTGGCCAATATCAGGATGAACCAGCAGGCCCTTGACAGCCTGCAGCGCACCATGCAACAGCACCAGGGCGATATTATGGAGCTGGCCCCTATATTTTCTGCCTTTTCAGACCTGCTATCGGTTGAGCTGATTAAGCGCCTCAACCGCCTGCAGGGCGAGCGCAAAGAGCTGCTGCTTAAATACACCCCTAACGATGTGCAGGTGCAGGTGGCAAACGAGCGCATTGATGAAATTATGCGCTACATCCGCGAAAGCATTGGCAATGCCAAAACAGATATTGCCATCAAAGCCCGGCAAATTGAGGCCACCATACAGCGCGAAACGCAGGCTTTAACCGTGGTGCCTGCCCACCGCCGCCAGTTAACTGAGCTGGAACGCAACTTTACCCTGCAGCAGCAGGTATACAACTTTCTGATTCAGAAAAAGGCCGAGGCCTCTATAGCCAAGGCAGCCAACATCTCTTTCCACCGAATAATAGAGCCTGCCAGGGCATCTGCTGTGCCGGTGGCCCCGCGCCGCACCCTGATGCTTATTGTCAGTGGCTTTCTGGGCATAATCAGTGGCCTGGCCCTGGTTTACGTGCGCGCCTACAACAAAGGGCATATTTATGACCGGGGCCAGCTTGAAAAAGCCACCTTACAACCATGTGTAGGGGTGCTGCCTCACCTGAAAGGCGGCACTACCGGGCCACAGGCCACAGAGGCCGGCCTGGCGCTGGCCACTACCCTTACCTTGCAGGGCACCCTTGCCAAAAACCAGGTGGTAGCCGTAAGCTCAACCACCCAGGGCGAAGGCAAAGCCTTTGTAACGCGCTTGCTGGCCAATAGCCTGAGCAATATGGGGTGGCGGGTGGCCATTGTTGATGTAAACTGGCGCCAGCCCGGTGCAGGCTTTGGCTTTACCGCTCAACAGGGGCTTGACCAGGTGCTGGCAGGCCAACTGCCCTGGCAGGCGGCCATGCACACACTGCCCGGTGGCATTGACCTGCTACCGGCTGGCACCCCCATACAAAGCCCTGCCTACCTGCTGCAGTTGCCCAAAGCCAGTGAGTTACTTACTGAACTGAGCCAACAATATGATGTAGTGCTGCTGCATTGCCCCGCCACCGTGGCAGCCCCCGAGGCTTTACAGGCCCTGGCCCTTGCCACCAGGGTGCTGTACCTGGTCAGGGCAGGCTATACCAAAGGCAGGCTGCTGCAACAGCCCGACCTGCTGGCCAGTGAATACCACTTTAAACACATCAACCTATTGTTAAACGGGGTGCAAAAGGCCACCAGCTACAGTGGCTACCATCAGTTACCCGGTAGCTGGTTTCGCCCATGGCTACTTAAGGGTTTCCGCACCTTTAAAAAATTAAATAAGCATGGCACTACTACCTAACCCAATACTTCGCCTTACACATTATAAAAACGGCCTCGTATTTGCCAGCCAGGGGCTGGCCAGCGGCGCTACATTAATCATAGCGCTGGTGCTTACGCGCCACCTGGGGCTGCATGGCTTTGGGGCCTTTAGCGTGGTGTGGCTGCTGGGCCAGCTGGCCCAGCAGGTGCAGCATGCCCTGTTTGTGGCGCCTATGCTAAGCATGCTGCCTGCCAGGCAGGGCCAGGCGGCCCATGCGCTTGAAACAGGCATTTTTACCTGGGGGCATACCTTTGCCGCCCTCTGTGGGGTATTGACCTTTGCCCTGCTTCATTTGCCTTTTTTACCCCAGCTGGCCAGCTGGGTGCCTCAGGCCAGAGCAGGTACGGGCCTGTGTATTACTTTGCTGTTGCTGCATGACCTTACCCGCAGGCGGGCCTATGCTAAAGGGCAGGCACAGCGTGTGCTGTTGCAAGATGTAGCTACCTACACCATACAGGGCCTGGCCCTTAGCCTGGCCATAGCCACGCACCAGTTAACCCCTACCACCGTATGGTGGTGCTTTGCCGCTGGCTATGGTGCCGGCCTGTTTGTGATCAGGCTCTGGTACGGGGTAATATGGTTGGCACCCAATTACAGCAGAGCGGTGCTGGGCCAGTTGTGGCAGTACAGCAGGTGGCTGTTGGCCGCGCAAACCATGCAATGGTGGGCAGGCAATTACTACCTGGTGCTGGCAGGCACCCTGCTGGGTGCTGAGGCGCTGGGTGCCCTGCGCATGTGCCAAACCGTAATGGGGGTGCTGCATGTGCTGTTGCAGGCCCTTGAAAACCTGGTGCCTGTTAAAGCAGCAGCCCTGCTAAGCCGTAAGGGGCAGCAGGCATTTGCGCGGTACATTAAAAAGGTACTGGTGCAGGTGTTGGCTGTGGCAGCCCTGTTTGTGATGGCCATTGCTGGCGCTGGTACCTACCTGTTACAGGTGCTTTTTGGTGCGGCAGCTACTACCCATGGTAGCCTGCTGTTTTGGCTGGCGGCTATGTACCTGCTGGTAGGGGCAGGTACCGTTTTCAGGTTTGCCCTGCGTACAAAAGCTGTCAATGCCCCCACTTTTTGGGGCTATACCCTTAGTGCTGGGCTGGCCTGGCTGTTGGCCCCTCAGCTTATTCAAACCTATGGGGCCTATGGGGCCATGATGGGTTTATGGGCTAACCAGGCTGTGATGTTACTGGTGTTACTGCCTGCCTTTTACCGAGTGCTGGCCAACAGGCCCCCGTTAAAAGGGCCCCTGCAACTGGCCAGGTACACCTACAATAAGCTGCTTGCCAACCAACACTAACCACTATTGATCATGAAAATTATACACTTACTGCTGGGAAAAGCCAACCCAGACCGGATGAACGGTGTCAACAAAGTAGTGCACCAATTGGTAGTGGCACAACACAAGCTGGGGCTTGATGTAGCCCTGTGGGGCTTAACCAAAAACACCACAGCAGCTGTTTACCAGCGGCCTGTACCTACCCGGCTGTTTCATGACTTTGGGCCGTGGCAGCCCCTGGCCGAACAGCTTATACAAGCCACCGTGGCCTTGCCAGCAGGCACTGTTTTTCATTTGCATGGGGCCTATACCCGGCAAATATATATGGTAGCCAGGTTATTAAAACGGCAGGCCATTCCTTACATGTTTACACCACATGGTGCCTACAACACCCTGGCCATGCGCAAAAACCATTGGTTAAAACTGGCCTATGGCTGCTTATTTGAGCGGCGCCTGGTGCGGGGTGCAGGCATGGTGCACCTGATTGGGCAAAGTGAAGTAACCGCCACCAGGCGTGCCTTTGGCCGCATTAACACCGTGTTGATACCTAACGGGCAGGCATTGCCAGGCCAGCAGCCACTCAAACCACCTAGTCTCAAATCGGTAAACTGTCTCAATTTTGGCTTTCTCGGCCGCATTGACATGCATACCAAAGGCCTTGACCTGCTGTTAAAAGGCTTTGCTCAGTTTATGTCTAATGTGCAGGTAAACAGTAGGTTAACCATTGTGGGTGATGGGGCCGACCTGCCCGCCCTTAAAAAGCTGGCACAACATTTAAACATTAGCCAGTATGTGGTATTTACCGGTGCCCTTTATGGGCAGGCAAAAACAGATGCCCTGCAGCAGGTACACGTATTGGTGCAGCCCTCGCGTAACGAGGGGCTGCCCGGTGCCCCGTTAGAGGCGGCTGCCCTGGGCATACCCTTGCTGGTAAGCCATGAAAGCAACCTGGGCAACTACGTTACCGTGCACCGGGCCGGCCTTTGCCTGCCCCAAAACACAGTAGCCAATATTGCAAAGGCCATGGCAACGCTTGCAATCCACTGGCACAACTGCGAGCTAGACAGCCTGGGCGTAAACGCCAGCCAAATGGTAACCAAAGTATTTCAGTGGCCAGCCATAGCCCAACGACTAACACAACAATACAAACAGTTATTGGCATGAAAGCAAACCCAACAGCTTCAAAATACCCCCAACACCTGGCCACCGTGCTTGCTGTGATTCTCTTCTTTAAAATTGCAGGCTACTTCACGGTATCAGAAAATGTGTTGATAACGCGGGTGTTTAAAGTGTTGGTACGCATGGGCATGACGGGCCTCACGCTGCTATTGCTGCACCGCCTGGCCCGGCGTGGGGCTGTGCTTTCATTCACCACAGTGCACCCCCTGGTACCTGGCCTGTACATAGCCTACCTGTTGTTGGGGTTTGCCTCTCTTATGTGGTCAGGCAACCCTGGCTATTCATTGCTGCAAATTGTTATGAATAGTGAAAGCCTGGTATTTGCCTGGCTGCTGGCCTGTACCCTGCTGGCGGCCAGGCAATGCTACCCCAACTATAACCTGCGTTTGTCAGGCCTGGTGGCCCATGCTATTGTGGCCATTATGGTGGTGTTTGTGGTGGGTATGTATGCCCTGCCTGATCAGTTTTTCAGGCTAACCCGTGGGGGTGAAGAGGCCCGCCTGGGCGGCTACTTCATGAACCCCAACGAGCTGGGCATGCTGGCCGTGGTGGGGGTAGCCTGCCTGTGTTTAGAGTGGCGCCACCGCACCAGAAAGCTGGCATTATGGGCTATGGCAGGCCTGCTGTTTTACGCCCTGCTTATGACGGGCTCTCGCTCATCGCTCATTGCTGCCATGCTGGTACTGGCCTGGCACGTACTAACACAGGGCACCGCCAAAATGAAAACAGCCCTGGTTGTAGGGGCCCTTATTGGTGTGCCCCTGGTGGTACCCGTGCTATTTATCAAGGGTGGCGATGTAGAGGAAGTACTGAGCATGACAGGCCGCCTGCCCTTCTGGAAGGCCCTCATTACCGAAGGCCTGCCCCAATCGCCATGGGTGGGCTTTGGTTATATGCGCATTGCCTGGACAGAAACCTTTCAAAGTGTGCACACCTATGCCGGCAAAATGACCCACAACACCTTTATACAGGTGCTTATGAACCTGGGCTTTGTGGGCTTCCTGCTGGTGGTGCTGCAAATGGCCTGCACCTTGCAGGCCGTATGCAGCCAGGAGGCAGCCCGCCACCGGCCGCTGGTTATTGGCTGGGCCATCCCCCTGTTGATCAACTCATTCACCGAGTTTGGCATCTTTGGTGAGGCCAACTTCGGCATACTCTTTTACCAAATACTGCTGTGGCAGCTGTCGGCACGCACCCACCAGGGGCGTACACGGCTTGAACGGCTGCATCAGCAAAAACACCTACCACATGGCTACACACAATAAAATAATCCTTACCGGCGGGGCGGGCTACATAGGCGCGCACCTGGTGGTAAGCCTCAGGCAACAGGGCTTTACTCCTGTTGTGGTTGATGATTTCAGCAATGCCACCTGGGCCACTATTCATGAGCTGCGCCAGCTGGTGGGGCACTTTCCGGTTTACCAGGCCAACTGTTGCCACCCGGCTGCGGTGCAGCAAATATTTGAGCAGGAGGGCCCCATACAGGGCATAGTGCACCTGGCGGCCTACAAATCAGTGGCAGAGTCGGTTAGGCAGCCCCTTAAATATTACCACAACAACCTACAGTCGCTGGTAGCGGTATTGCAGGCTGCGGCACAGCACCGGGTGCGGCACGTCGTATTTTCATCATCGGCAGCCGTTTATGGCCCCTGTGGCAGCCAGCCTGTTACCGAGGAGGCCCCAATGGGCCAGGCCGCCTCGCCCTATGCCGCCACCAAGCAGCAATGCGAGCAGCTGCTGGCCCACTTTGTGGCCTGCACACCCGGCCTGCAGGCCATGGCCCTGCGCTACTTTAACCCCATAGGCGCACACCCTTCGGGCCTTATTGGCGAAAACCTGAGCAACAGCCCTGATAACCTGGTGCCTGTCATTACCCGGGCGGCAGCAGAGGTAACAGGCCCGTTAACCGTATTTGGCAACGATTACCCCACGCCCGACGGTACCTGCATCCGTGATTTTGTGCATGTGTGTGACCTGGCCGATGCCCACGTGGCTGCCTTGCAATACCTGATGGCCCAACCCTGCTCAGACCAGAGCCAGCCTTGCCACCAGGTGGTAAATATTGGTACGGGTGCTGGCACTTCAGTACGGCAGTTACTGCTACACTTTGCCCAGGCAACCGGCATGGCGGTGCCCTACCGTTTTGGCCCCCGCCGCCCCGCCGATTGAACTGCCGTGACTGCTGCTGTGGGCA
>CAZXTW010000329.1:0-6907 GCA_964643525.1 uncultured Roseivirgaceae bacterium | reverse complement strand
GTATAATTTTTTGGTGCGTTGTGGCCATAGTTGTGGTTCAGTGGTTGGCAGTAAGACAACAAACTGCCCGCCAGGTTTAACGGCCAGCCCGCATAATTATTAAAAAAAAGAGTCTATTTGTATTCGGTGTGCTCGCTAATGAAATTGCGCAGGCTTTTGGCAGCAGTTTGGCGCACCTTTTCCTGGGCACTGCCCAACCAGCCAAACAGAGTACCCTTCAGACCCAGGGCCTGGCCCATCCAGCGGTGCAGGTTAAACCTGTCGGTATGGGTTAGTATTTTGCCATCGCGAAAAGTAAAATCGGCCTCGATAATATTGTGCACCTTACGGCCTGTGGCCGAAAATGAGTAGTGGGCCTCCCACCGGCACGAGCCTGAAATGTCATTGGCTTCAATGGCCTTGGCTGTAATCTTCAGGTCTTTGCCACGCTCGCACAACATGTGCCACATGGCCCTGACCTGCTTGCCATTTAAACCAGGAAAGGCAGGATCGCTAAATTGTGCATCGGCATGGTAGTGCTTATTCATACCGGCATAGTCACGTTCATTAAATGCCTCATAAAAGGCCTTGATTATTGCTTCGTTAGGGTGCATATCCAATACTGCTGTTTGGGTTTGAAGTTATGGATTCACCCGGTCATACACAAGGCAACCAGCTAGTTTAAACCCGGAATATAAATTTAGGTTCTTATTTCGGCATACGCAGGCTTAATAATCAAGTTGCTGGTAACCAGCTAATAAGCCCTTACCGGGCTGCCTTCACGAAACAGAGCAAACGACTTGTTCACCACCCGTGTACCCCCTGTGGTAGGGTAGTTACCGGTAAAATACCAATCGCCTTTATGGTTAGGGCATGCCTTGTGCAGGTTCTCTACCGTCTGGAACACCAGCTTCACTTCTGCCGTCATACCTTTGGGCGTCACAATCTGGGCAATTTTACTGGTTACTTCATCATCAGTAAACTGGCCATATAGCTCCTGCACAAAGTTTCTCACCTCATGGTCATCAAGGTTGGCTTTGGTTTTTTCGTATACCTCATCAAGCATGCCTTCCATATTACGCTCGCGCAGCAGTTCAAGCACTGCCCTGAAGGCAATAAACTCACGCATGCGCGACATGTTAATGCCATAACAGTCAGGGTATCTGATTTGTGGTGCTGATGATACAATAATTACACGCTTGGGCTCCAGGCGGTTTAGCAGGGTTAAAATACTTTGCTCTAAAGTGGTGCCCCGCACAATAGAGTCGTCAATCACTACTATGGTATCAATCCCTTTGCGTATTACCTCGTAGGTGGTATCATACACACGTGATACCAGCTCGTCGCGCTGGTCGTCATCAGTAATAAATGTACGCAGCTTGGCATCTTTAATCACCAGTTTCTCTACCCTGGGCCTAAAGGCCAGCAGTTCATCAAATGCTTCAGGGTCAACATTATTTTTCAGGGCCTCGCGGCGCTTGTTAATTAGGTGCTCTTCAAGGCCTTCTATCATGCCCAGAAAAGAAGTCTCGGCTGTATTAGGTATGTAAGAGAAAACGGTATTTTTCAAATCGCCATCAATGGCGTCAAGCACCTGGGGTACCAGAAGCTCGCCCAGCCGCTTACGCTCACGGTATATATCAGGGTCTGACCCACGCGAAAAGTAAATGCGTTCAAAGCTGCACGAGGTTTTTTCTGTCTTGGGCTCACTAAACTGTTGCTCACTGTAATTACCCGCCTTGTCAACAATCAGGGCATGCCCAGGCTTTACTTCTTTAATATCTTCATAGTTTACCTCAAGGGCTGTTTTAATGGCTGGCTTTTCAGAGGCGGCCACCACAATCTCGTCGTCAGCATAGTAATAAGCCGGGCGTATGCCGGCGGGGTCGCGGGCTACAAAAGCTGCCCCATAACCGGTAAGGCCAGCCATGGCATAGCCACCGTCAAAATCTTTGCACGAGCGGCTCAGCACACGGGCCAGGTCAAGCTGGTTTTCTATCAGGTTTGACAACTCGCGGTTGGTATAATCTCCTTTATAGTAATCAAATATGCGCTGGTTCTCTTCATCCAAGAAGTGCCCAATCTTTTCCATTACCGTTACGGTATCTGTCTTTTCTCTGGGGCTTTGGCCCAGTTCTAACAGTTTATGGAACAGTTCATCAACGTTGGTCATGTTAAAGTTACCAGCCATAAGCAAATTACGGCTGCGCCAGTTGCTGGCACGTTGGCGGGGGTGGCAGCTCTCTATGGTGTTTTCGCCATGGGTTACATAACGCAGGTGGCCCAAAAACACCTCACCGGTAAACTCAATATTGTTCTTAAGCCACTCGGCATTGTAATAATTGCCTTCTGCCTTTTTAAGGCGCTTTTTAAACTTCTTGCCTATTTTGTTAAATACATCTTCTAAGGGCGACTTGTCAACGCTGCGCTCGCGGTTCATGTATTTGCGGCCGGGCTCCATGCCCATTTTAACGCAGGCCACACCGGCACCATCCTGCCCCCGGTTTATCTGCTTTTGCATAAGCAAAAACAGCTTGTTAAAGCCGTACTTAGGGGTATTATATTTATCAATATAATACTGTAAGGGCTTACGCAACCTTACCAGGGCAATGCCGCATTCGTGTTTAATGAAGTCGCTCATAACGGGGGTTAATCTACTACAAAAGTAGCCAGATTGATAAAGCCCGTCAATACATCTGTCTTAAAGAAAAGCAGCACTATCGGTAATACGACAATGCACATTAGTAAGGTTTGGTACCATTTTAAACTGAAATGGTAGTTTTGGCCACTGGCAGGCTTCAAAAACATGAAGTAAGGTATGCGCAAATAATAAAACAGAGCCACTACAGTATTGAGCAGGCCAAACACAAACAGGGCCATTAATATATTACTCTGTGAGGCCTGCCATGCCTCAAACAGGGCCGAAAATATAAGCAGCTTGGCGCTAAAGCCCGCTGTGGGGGGCAGCCCGGTTAAGGCCACCATTACTACCAAAAGCAACACGCCAAACAGCGGCATTTGCCTGCCCAGCCCACTAAAATGGGCAATGGTGCTGTTGCCATTGTGCCGTTCAAACAGGCCTACCAGCATAAAGGCCCCTACGTTCATGAACAGGTACACCACGCTATACACCAGTACACTTTGCAGGCCAGTGAGCGAGTAGGCCACAACACCAGTAATTAAAAAGCCAGAGTGGGCAATGGATGAGTAGGCCAGCATGCGGCGGGCGTTTTTTTGCCACAGGGCAGCAAAGTTGCCTGCCAGCATAGTAATAATGGCCACCACAGCCAGCAGGTACTGCCACAGCTCTGCCTGTGGCAGGGGCAGGCGTTGCAGGGTGGCAGAGGCAAAGCGCACCAGCACCACCAGGGCCGCCAGCTTGGGCACCACTGAAAACAGGGTAACCGCTGGCACCGGTGCCCCTTCGTAAATATCGGGCGTCCAGATATGGAATGGCACCGCCGAAAGCTTATATAGAAAGCCCCCTATGGTAAACAGCAGGGCCATGCCTGCTGCCAGGCTGGGGGCCGTAGCCAGCCCTTCTACAAAGGCCGGGGCAGTTACATCCATGGTACCGGTAAGGCCATACAATAATGACAACCCGTACAGCATTACCCCAGTAGCCATGGCTCCAAACAACAGGTATTTTATGGCAGCTTCACTGCCTTTTTTATTGAGGCCCAGGCTGGTTAACAGGTAACTACAGATAGATACCAGCTCAATACCCAGGTATACCATGAGCAGGTTGCGGCCCCGCACCATTATAAAAGCCCCCAGTAAAAAAGCCAATAGCAGGGTATAGTACTCTCCCCTGCCTCTATTGCTGTTTTGGGTAGGTGTACCCATGGTTAGTACCAGCAGGGCGGCAGCCAAAAACAGCAACTGAAACCACACCACCAGCCCATCATGCCAAAGCATATTGCCCAGCAGGCTGCCAGGGGTTGCCGGGGCGGCCGTGGCCACCACCAGGCACAAGGCCAGTATCGCTGCTGTAAGGCCCGCCAGCCATTGGGTATTTTGTTGCTTACGCGCCACCAGGTCGGCCACTACCACCACCAGCAGCCCGGTCACCAGCACCAGCTCGGGCCACAGGTTGCCCACGGCGGCGGCCACCTGCTGCAGGCGCTGCCCCAGCCAGGGGTAAGGGTTAGTGGCTTGCTGCCAGCCAAATAGTAGGGCCAATGTACTGCTACTTATCATCAAACTATGCCTATTGCTTTGTCAGTGCTTCAACAGCGGCCGTCCCTTTGGCTTGTATAAAGCTGGTCAGGTGCGTTACACTGTCGTTTACCACATCAAGAAATATAGCGGGGTATACCCCAAACAAAATAATACAAATAATTAAGGGTACCACCATCAGGTACTCGCGTGCGGTCAGGTCGGTTAGCTTGGCCTCCCATTCAGGCTTTCTGATTTTAAAAGGGCCAAAAAACATGCGCTGCATCGTCCATAGGTAGTAGGCGGCACCCAGTATCAGGCCCAGGGTGGCGGTTATGGCCATCCAGCGGGGCAGCAGGCCGTTTACGGTCTGGCTGGCAAAGGCCCCCAGAAACACAAACAGCTCTGCCACAAAGCCCGAAAAGCCCGGCAGGCCCAGCGAGGCAAAAAAGGCCACCACTACTACTACCGTAAAGCGCGGCATTTGTGCGGCCAGCCCTTTGTAATGGGCAATGGTACGGTCGGCGGTGCGGTCATATAAAACGCCGGCCACCAAAAACAACAGTGATGAAATAAGGCCGTGGCTAAACATCTGGTACAGGGCACCGGTCACACCCTCATCAGTAACGGCAGCCATACCTAACAGCACAAAGCCCATGTGCGATACTGACGAGTAGGCAATGAGCTTTTTCAAATCGCTTTGGGCCATGGCGTTCATGGCACCGTATAAAATTGAAATGAGGCCTATAAGGCCCACCACCCAGGCGTAATGCACGGCACCGTCAGGGAAAATGCTGTATCCAATGCGCAGCAGGCCATAGCCCCCAACTTTTAGCAGTATGCCTGCCAGCACCACAGATATGGGCGTGGGGGCCTCTACGTGGGCATCGGGCAGCCAGGTGTGCAGGGGCACAGCTGGCAACTTAATGGCAAAGCCAATAAGCAGCGCTAAAAAGGCCACCCAACGCACGGGCTGGCCCCACAGCTGGGCACCGCCCAGTACATCCAGCACCGAGCGGGGTATAAAGTTGGCCAGGTCCATCATGTGCAGCATATTAAACGTGTGCACCTGTTGCTGGGCCGGTATGGCTCCGCTTTTCAGGGCGGTGGCCACTTCGGCAGGGGTTATGCCGGCAGCCTGTGCCGTTTGTACAGGGTCAATGACTGAAGCGTACAGGGCTATCATCACGGCCAGTATCAAAATTGAGCCGGCCAGGGTATACAAAAAGAACTTAACCGAAGCATATTCGCGCCGGGGGCCGCCCCACATGCCTATTAAAAAGTACATGGGCAGCAGCATAAATTCAAAAAACAGGTAAAACAGAAACAGGTCTAACGCCACAAAGCAGCCCACAATGGCACTGTTTAGCAGCAGGTACAATAAAAAGTAGCCTTTTACCTGTTTGGTTATGTTCCACGAGGCCAGCACACCAATAAGCAGCACAATGGCCGAGAGCAATACCATGGTTACCGAAAGGCCATCAGTGCCTACAAAGTACTGCACGCTTACCTGCCCAAAGCTGCCCAGGTCAAGGCTAAACCAGGGCACCTGCTCAACATAAGCCATGCCGGGCTGGCCATCAGTGCTGGCCTGTTTGGCTGTGGGGTAGCCCACATACACCACAAGGGTTAGCAGCAACTGCAGCACGCTGGCTGCCAGGGCCAGCGCCTTTATGGGCAGGTGTTTGGCCGCAGGCAACAGGGCCACCACCACCCCGGCCACCAGGGGCAGAAATATTATGGCAGAAAGTAGGTAGTTACTCATAAATACTCAATATCATATTACAACAGCAACAATACCATGAACAGCACCAGCCCTAAGACAGACCATACCATGTATTGTTGTATTTGCCCCCCCTGCAATGAGCGGGCTATGCCCCCTACAAAGCGGGTGGCCCAGGCTACCAGGCGCACCAGCCCGTCAACCACAAGCCGGTCAAACACGCCCACCACATGGGCTATAATTACTGTGTAGGTTGAAATTCTATTAACCAGTCCATCAACAATGCGAGCATCCAGGCGGTGCAGGGCCGTAGCCAGCCCCTCAGTAGGGCGTACAATGGCTGCCCGGTAAAGGGCATCAAGGTACCAGTTATTAGCCGATAACCTGGCCCACAGGGGCTGCACCGCAGCAGGCTCGGGCAACTGCCCCTGGTGCTTTTTGTATTCGCGGTAAGCCACCAGGCCACCTATGGCTACCAGCAGTACAGAAAGGGCCGATACCGCGTAATGGTTAAAACCCGCGTGTGTCGCACCTGCATTTACCAGAGCACTGCTGCCCATACCGGCTAAATGGGCTTGTGGCTTTAAGGTAGTATACAGCCAGCCGTGGGCTCCATCAAGGGGGTTGAGCGAAAAGCCCACCCACAAGCTTAAGGCGGCCAGTAGTAGCAAAGGCAGGCGCATGGCTAAAGGTGTTTTGGGTAGTTGGGGCAGTTCAATGCCGGCAGGCAACAGCTGGCGCAGGCGCCACGGCCCAAAGAAAACCAGCAGCAGCTGGCGGCCCATATAATAAGCGGTAAGCACCACCGTGGCCAGGCCCAGGGCAGGCACCAGCCAGGCCAGTGCCCCAGAATGGCTGGCCCAGTTCAGGGCCCCAAGCAGTATGGCATCTTTAGAGAGAAAGCCCGAAAAGAAGGGCAAACCGGCCAGTGCGGCGGCAGCCATGGCGTAGGCAACAAACCCTACGGGCATTTTTTTCCGCAGGCCACCCATATGGCGCATATCTTGCGGGTCAAGGTGTTGGCCGTGGGCATGGGCAGTAGCTTCG
>CAZXTW010000328.1:0-6915 GCA_964643525.1 uncultured Roseivirgaceae bacterium | reverse complement strand
CTGTTCGGGCGTCAGGTCTGCAGTAAGCGTATTGTTGGCTGCGTCTATAGTAACCCTGTCACCATCTTGCAGCAGGGCAATCAGGCCGCCTTCAAACGCTTCTGGGGTAATGTGGCCCACCACAAAGCCGTGGGTGCCGCCACTAAAGCGGCCGTAAGTAATGAGGGCTACCGATTGGCCCAGGCCAGCCCCCATAATAAATGAAGTAGGCTTCAGCATTTCGGGCATTCCGGGCCCGCCCTTAGGCCCTTCATAGCGAATCACTACTACGTTGCCAGCTTTTACTTCGCCACGCATAATGCCTTCGTTGGCTTCAAACTCACCATTATATACTTTGGCGGGGCCGGTAAAGCGCTCGCCCTCTTTGCCGGTAATTTTGGCTACTGCGCCCTCTTCTGCCAGGTTGCCAAACAGTATTTGCAGGTGCCCGGTAGGCTTCAGAGGCTTACTTACGGGGTACACCACCTGCTGGTCAGCGGGCAGGCCGGGCAGGGCCTCCAGGTTTTCGGCCACTGTTTTACCGGTAACCGTCAGGCAGTGGCCATGCAAAAAGCCTTCTTTAAGCAACAGCTTCATTACGGCGGGTATGCCACCAATGGCATGCACATCTTCCATGAGGTATTTGCCGCTGGGCTTCAGGTCTGCCAAAAAAGGTGTCTTGTCGCTTACGGCCTGTATATCGGCCAGGGTAAGGGGTGCCTTAGCGGCGTGGGCCATGGCCAGCAGGTGCAGCACAGCATTGGTGCTGCCGCCCAGGGCCATTACTACCGTCAGGGCATTGTGAAAGGCCTCTGGCGTCATAATGTCGCGGGGCTTCAGGTCTTTTTCAATGAGCAGCTTCATGGCCTTGCCGGCAGCCAGGCACTCGGCCTTTTTCTCAGGGCTGTTGGCTGGGTTTGAGCCGCTGTAGGGCAGGCTCATACCCATGGCTTCTATGGCGCTTGACATGGTGTTGGCGGTATACATACCCCCGCAGGCCCCCGCACCGGGGCACGCATTGCGTACAATGCCTTTAAAATCTTCCTGGCTCAGGGTGCCGGCATGCTTTTCGCCCAATGCCTCAAAGGCCGAAACTATATTGAGCTTTTGGCCTTTGTAGTGGCCCGAGGCAATGGTGCCCCCGTAAATTAAAATAGAAGGGCGGTTCAGGCGGGCCATGGCTATCATGGCGCCAGGCATATTTTTGTCACAGCCAACTACGGCCATTACACTGTCGTAGCTTTGGGCGTTTACTACGGTTTCAATACTATCAGCAATCACATCGCGCGAGGGCAGCGAAAAGCGCATGCCCGGCGTGCCCATAGATATACCGTCGCTCACGCCTATGGTATGAAAAATAAGGCCCAGCAGGCCGGTGCCATCAAGGCCAGCTTTGGCCTGTGTGGCCAGGTTGTTCAGGTGCATGTTGCAGGGGTTGCCTTCATAACCGGTGCTTACTATGCCTACCTGGGGTTTTTTGAGGTCTGCCTCGTCAAGGCCAATGGCATGCAGCATGGCCTGGGCGGCAGGTTGGGTTTCGTCTTGGGTTACCGTTTTACTGTATTTGTTCAGTTCCATTTGGTTGTACTTTTAGCCTTCCCTTTGCTTCAAGCAGGCAACAGGGGGCCATGGCCCAGTGTAAGGGCGGGTCAATACTATAATATAATGGGTTAATGCTGGTGTTAGGGCCGGGCTTTACACTAAGGTAAAATTGTAATACTCGGCATGGGTTACGCGTTGGCGGTACATTAAGTGCAGGCTATAGGCAATGGTATCGGGCCAGTTGGCCTGCATGGTATGCCCCTGTACTGAGTGAATGCCGGCTACTTCAGTAGCTGTACCTGTAAAAAAGGCAGCATCGGCCTCAAACAGGTCTTCGGGTTTAAAAAACACCTCTTTCACCTCGTAGCCCAGCTCACGGGCATACTCAATAATGGTGTTGCGGGTAATGCCTGCCATAATATTATCGGCTGGCGGAGTATATAACACCTCGTCTTTTTCAAAGAAAATATTGGCGCCGGGGCCTTCAGCCACATAACCTTTTTCGTCAAGCAGCAGGGCCTCATCATATCCTTTGTTTTTGGCTTCGGAAGTGGCCAGGATAGAGTTGGTGTAGTGACCGGTAATTTTAGCAGCAACAGGCAGTGCCTCGGGCGAAGGCTTTTTGTAAGAAGAGATCATGACATCAAGCAACTCGTTGCCCAGGTAGCGCTCCCACTCCCAGGCCGTAATCAGCACGTGCACATCGGCAGTGGGGGTAAGCTTCATATTGGCACCCAGGTATACCAGCGGCCTGATGTAAGCGTTTTTAAACTGGTTTTTCTCTAACAGTTCGTAGGTAATCTTTACCAGTTCTTCTACGCTGTAATCCAGTTTGATGTGCATTTTCCTGGCAGAGTAATGCAGCCTTTCATAATGCTCTTTGGCCTTGAATACCAGTGTGCCACCGTCAGTTTCGTAAGCCCTGATGCCCTCAAAGGCCCCGTTGCCATAATGCAGGGTTTGGCTAAACAGGTCGGTAACAGCCTCGCCAGCTTTAAGCCACTTGCCGTTATGAAAAAGAATGGTATTGCTGTGGTAATACATTAGGTTATCTGTTTTTGTTTTTTCGTATCTGTCTTTAATAAAAAAAACCTTTCTCAGCGGTGAGAAAGGTTTTCTTAATGTTCATAAGCCCCCATGCTCACCGATTTCGGAGAGGAATAATATCGACGACGATAATTAGGCTAAGGAGGGCGTTGATCATGGTATATCTAATTATTTTCTTGTTTACTGATTAGGATGAAAGTAATTCTGTATTCAATGGCCGAGGCCGAATTATACTTTGTTTGGTTTATTTACATTGCAAATATATTATTATGATTTTTATAAAACCTAATGTTATTCATTGTTTTTTTAAGAAAACTACAAATAATATTTTATTAACAAATAGGTAAACGGAATTATTGGATGTTATTGATGTATATAGTACAATAACGCGCGCGGCGCAAACGGTTACGGTACATTAATTGTGCAATTGTTAATGTTTTGCAGCCCTTAGTTGGCTTTGATTACCTCAAAGGCCCTTTCAAGCACCTCGCCGTCTTCATCAACCAGGGTAAGCACGTGGCTGCCGGGGCCAGGCTGCAGGCCTAATACATGGTTTTGCCTGGTGGTGCCCACGTAGGCTTCATCTAAATGCCAGTGCACTTCGGCATTGGGGCGGCGGTGGGCCACTTCAAATACGGTTTTGCCTTTGCTGCCGTCCAGTTCAAGCGGCACAACAATGCGGGCATCTTCTCTAGGGTAAATCACATCCATGGGCTTTACGGCAAGTGTACTTTCCTGGCAGCCAGCTTTAAAGGGGGGCAGCCGTTTGTAGCGGCTGTTTTGGTATTTGTAGTACCATTCCTGCGCCGGGGGCAGCACAAACCAGGGCCGGTGCTGCATATTGGCTTCGGTTTCGCAGTTAAGGGTAACCTGGTACTTGCCGGTGGCGTCAAGGTGCACCAGGCGGTGGTAGGGGCAGCCCTCTGAATCAACCCCGCGTTCGGGTATCAACAGGGTATCTACCACATCGCAATGCATGCGGGCCAGGTGGCCACTGGCACGGCAAATGGTGGCGGGTACCATCTCGGCCAGGGGCCGCTCAAACCACCGGGTTTTGGGCAGCAGTTGCAGCACATCAAACAACACGGGGGCGGCACTGAGCAGGCCCACCAGGCCGGGGCGGCCCTCACCATCGGCATTGCCCGTCCATACGCCAACCACGTAGCGGGGCGTAACGCCCACGGCCCAGCCATCGCGAAAGCCATAGCTGGTGCCCGTTTTCCAGGCCACTTTTTGTGATGACATAAAGGCCTCCCAGCTTTGTTCGGCCTCTGGGCGGTTTACCTGGCTCATGGCCTCAAACATATGGTACAGGGCTGGCGCATCAAGCACTGAATGCTCAAGGTAGGTAGGGCGGGCCGGGTTACCGCTGGCGCTGGGCTGGGGCAGCAGGTAGGTGGCGGGGTGGTAATCTTCCTGGGCGTAATGGTTTACGCCGGGGTGTTGGTAGTAATTGTTGAGCGTGCGGGCCATAGAGGCATACATGCCGCATACATCCCACAGCTTGGTTTCTGCCCCGCCCAATATGAGCGAGAGGCCATAGTTGTTGGCACTGCGGGTAATGGTGGTGAGGCCCACTGCCTGCAGTTTGTTGTGCAGCTTTTCAATGCCATAATCGCGCAGCATATGTACAGCCGGTATGTTTAATGAGCGGGCCAGGGCTGCGCTGGCAGGCACGGCACCGTCGTACTTTTTGTTAAAGTTCTGTGGGTTAAAGCCGGCAATAATGGTGGGCACGTCTGGCACCAGGGTGTGGGGCAGCAGGGTGCCCTCATCCAGCATGGCGGCATACAGCACTGGCTTTAGTATGCTGCCGCTACTGCGGGGGGCAGTAACCACATCTACCGCATCGCCATGCTCTGCACTGTTGCCGTTGTTGGTGTTGCCAATGTAGGCCAGCGTTTGGCCGGTGGTTACGTCAAGCACCAGCACGGCGGCGTTGTAAATGTGGTTTTGACTAAGGACTTTGTGGTGGCGGTGTACTACCTGGCCCACCTGTTGGTGCAGGTTGCTGTTAATGGTGGTGCGCACTATCTGGCCGGTGTGCCCCTGTTTCAGGGCGCGGATGAGCAGGTGGGGGGCCGCCTGCGGCAGGGGCAGGGGGGCACTGGGCAGGGCCTCCTGCCTGGCCAGCTGGCAGGTAAGGCTGTCAATGATGCCCCGCTTGAGTAGCTTGTTGAGCAGGCGGTTGCGCTTGGCTTCCAGCTGGCTGCGGTTGCGGCCTGGGTGCAGCAGGCCCGGCTGGTTGGGCAGTACGGCCAGCAGGCAGGCTTCTGCCCATGAAAGCTGGGTGGCATCGCGCCCAAAGTAGCGCCAGGCGGCCGCCTCAATGCCCACCACATTGCCGCCAAAGGGGGCATGGGCCGCATAGTGTTGCAGCACCTCTGCCTTGCTCATGGCCAGCTCAAGGCGGGTGGCCATCACTACCTCTACCAGCTTTTCCCACAGGGTGCGGCTTTTGCCTTTGCGTGACAAGCGTATTACCTGCATGGTTATGGTGCTGCCCCCGCTTACTATATGGCCAGCTTCTATGTTCTGGCGCAGGGCACGCAGCATAGAGACAGGGTTTATGCCGGGGTGGCGGTAAAAGTGCTCATCTTCAAATAGTACAATGGCCTGCCTGAACTTATCGGGCACGGTATCGCCCATAGGAAAGCGCCATTGCCCATCGGTAGCAATGGTTGCACCCAGCAGCTGCCCGTCACGGTCTAGCGTAACGGTGCTGTAGGGGTCGTTAAACAGGTGCCGCGGCAGCACAAAGTAGTAGGCTATGGCCAGCAGTACCAGGGCAGCGGCTTGCGCCAGCGGTATATGCGTTGCTTGATTTTGGCAAACATCAGGTAAAAAATGACTGAAGCCCCACCCCGGTTGCTTGTTTTTTAAGGCAGGCTGGTGCGAGCCTCCAGGCTCGTACCTACCATGCCAGAGCCTCCAGGCTCGACCTGCTGCGGGGCCGTTAAGTGTTGAGCCTGGAGGCTCTATCAGTTTCGGCACAAGCTTGGAAGCTTGCGCCAGCAAGAGCCGCTAAGGCGGTTATTAAACCAACGGCTGATTACTTTCTGACTACCTCAACCCATTGGCCGGCGGTGTTGGCAGTAATGGTTTCGTCATACATGGCCTCTACTTTAACTGCCGGCAGGTAATACCTGCCTACGTAGGCGGCATTGAGCAGCACTGTAAACGTTTTGGTGCTGTTTGAGTTTGAGTACCGGTTGCTGGGCAGGTTAAAGTACTGGTACACCCGGTCGTCACGAATGTCTTTATACGTAGGCGTGTCTTTGGTATACACATCGTCAATGCCAGCCAGCCTGGTATTGATAATTTCCCAGCCCGAGGGGAACACCTGGCTCAGGGCCATTTCTTTGTAATATGTGGTGCTGGTGGGGTTGGTTACCGTGACCGAAGCTATAAAGTCAGTGCCCTGCTCAATTTGGCTCACATTAATAGGGGTGCCCTCTTTGGTGGTGTACGTCACAGAAAAGTTCAAATTCTTGCTCTTGGGTGTTTCATTGCCAGCTATGGGTTGGCCTTCTACAATAACCCTTGCAAACAGGCTGCCGTCACTGGTGTTGGTAATGGCAAAATTACCCGCTTTGCTATCGGCCAGGGTAAATACCTTTTGAATTATTGGGGCTGATGTGGCGGCATTTTCACTGCCCTGCCCACTGTGGTTAAAGGTAAACTTCATTTCTTTGGCCCCATTGGCAGCAAACTTGGCCACGGCTATTAGCGCGTAGGCAGTGGTTTGTGTGCTGTACCAGCTGCGGCTGCTCAGCCCTTCGCTTAGCTTCTGCAAAATGCCTGCCCCTTTGGCCCGCTGGTCCATCACCACCAGGGCTTCCAGTATCATGGCCATATCGCGGGCAGCGCTGCCAAAGTTGTTTGACAGTTCACTGTAGGGGGCAATATCAGTGGGGGCGTCTTTAATCAGGTCTTGTGCGGCGGTGGCATTGCCTGCCAGGGCATAAGCGGCCGCCAGGCGCCATTTGGCCTGCGTGGTGAGGCCGGGCTTTTCGCGCAGGCGGTTCATGGCGCTCATCTCGGCACTGCCGGCCAGGGCCAGTGTGTACAGGCGGTAGGCCTGCGTCAGGTCATCATACGCATAATCATTGCGCTTCACCTTCCAGCTGCGGGCGTTTTTACGCTGGAACTTCTTCCACTGCCTGATTAAGTTGCTGTTTACGGCATAGCCCTTTTTCTGTGCTTCCAGCAAAAAGTGGCCGGCATAGTTGGTGCCCCATTCGTTGGCATCGCTATTGCCGGGCCAGTAGGCAAAGCCGCCGCTGCTTACCTGAAAGGTTTCCAACCGCTTAATGGCCCCGTTAATATTCTTTTTGATCTTCTGCT
>CAZXTW010000327.1:0-6915 GCA_964643525.1 uncultured Roseivirgaceae bacterium | reverse complement strand
ACGCTGCATGAGGCCACCCAATGGGCGGAAGCACAGCTGGTAACAGACATGCGCCAAAAGGCACATACCCCCTTTAACCTTGAAGCAGGCCCGGTAGCCCGCCTACACCTATACAGACTGGCACCACCCAGGCACTATGCCCTGTTGCTTAATGTGCACCATATAGCCATTGACTTATGGTCTGTAATGGTGTTGATTGATGAACTGGTTACTGCCTATGGCCAATTGCATAAGGGCAACCAGGTGAGTCTGCCTCCGGTTGGCGTGCAACACTACCAACAGGTGGCTGCACAACAAACGCTACTGAACAGCCCCAGAGGCCAGGAACTATTGAATTACTGGTTGGCCCAGTTGCAAGGCACCCCTCCGGTGCTGGCCCTGCCTACAGACTTGCCCCGCCCGCCCGTACAACAAACACACAACGGCAGGGTATTGCACCACCACCTGCCCCAAAGCCTGGTGGCAGGCTTAAACAGCCTGGCAAAAAATAACAGCGTTACACTGTTTACCGTAATGCTGGCCGCCCTGAAAGTACTGCTGAGCCGTTACAGCCGCCAAACTGATGTAACGGTAGGTACCCCCACCACAGGCCGCCTCACGCCACAGTCGGCCGGGGCGGTGGGCTACTATGTAAACCCGCTGCCCATGCGTAGCACTGTTGATGCACAAATGCCCTTTGAGGCCTTTTTGCAACAGGTAGGCCAGACGGTAAACAACGGCCTGGCCGCACAGGCGTACCCCTTTCAGCAACTGGTGCAGGCCCTGCACCCAGCGCGCGACAGCAGTTACCACCCCATATTTCAGGTGGTGTTTGTGCTGCAAAAGTTTAACCGCCTGCCCGGTGCTGCCCCCTTAATTGCCAATGTACCCAACCGACAGTTTAGGCTGGGCAGCATACCGGTTGAAAGCCTGCACCTGGAACACCAATATGCCCAGTTTGACCTGACCTTTACTGCGGTTGATGACCTTGATGGCCTCTCGCTGGCTATTGAATACAACAGTGATTTGTACCACACGGCTACCGTGCAACGCATGGCAGCCCACTACCAGCACCTGCTGCTGGCAGCCATCAATAACCCGCAAACAGCCATAGGCCACCTGAATATGCTGGGTACGCCAGAGCGTGACACACTGCTGAACACGTGGAACGCCACCCAGCAACCGTACCCCACCAACTGGTGCCTGCACACTTTTGTAGAGCGGCAGGCCCTGGCGCAGCCAAACCACCCCGCCATTTGGTGCCGAGGCAACAGCATAACCTATGCCGAGCTTGACAGGCAGGCCAACCAGTTGGCCCACCTCATGATAGAGGCTGGCCTGCAAAGGGGGCACAGGGCTGGCATTTATGTAGATAAATCAATAGAAATGATTGTGGCCATGCTGGCCATTATGAAGGCCGGGGCCGCGTATGTGCCCATTGACCCTGTATATGAAAGCACCCGGGTAGATTATATGCTTGCCGATGCCGACCTGACCCTGGTATTTACACAAGAGGCTTATACCAGCCGCTTTGAGGCAAAGCACCGCCTGGTGGTATGGCAACAGGTAGCCGAAGCTTTAACCAATTACCCCGGCAGTGCACCGGCAAGCGGGGTTACCGCTAACGATGTTGCTTACGTTATCTACACCTCAGGCTCTACCGGCCGCCCAAAAGGCACCATACTGGCGCACACCGGTGTAGTGAACATGGCCATTTACATGGCTGAATTGTTAAAGGTTGACAATACCTGCCGCCGGCTCAACTTTTGCTCGCCCGGCTTTGATGGCTCCGTGCATGAAATATTTGTGACGTTTGCCGGCGGAGCTACCTTATATACTGATACTAAAGAAGCCCTGCTGCCCGGCATAACGCTGTACAACTACATTGTACGCCACCAGCTCACACATATATACATACAGCCATCAGTGCTGGCCTTGATGCCAGACGAGAATATGCCCCATTTACGGATGCTGAAGGTGGCTGGAGAAAACTGCCCCGAGGCCCTGTTGCGCCACTGGGTGCAGCGCGTAGCCATTTGCAATGCCTATGGCCCAACTGAGTTTTCGGCCATTAGCTCGGCCAGGGTATACCCAAAAGGTAGTGAGGTAGACTATGTGTCTATTGGGCAGCCCATGTACAATGTAAAGAAATACATTCTTGATGATCAGATGGAGCCCCTGCCTGTGGGTGTACCTGGCGAGTTGTACCTGCAAGGCATTGGCATTGCCAAGGGTTACCTCAACAAGCCTGAGCTAACCCAAGCGCGCTTTGTGCCCAATCCGTTTGGGCAGGGGCAGCTGTACAAAACAGGCGACCTGTGCCGCTACATGCCTAACGGGCAAATACAAATTCTGGGCCGTACCGACCATCAGGTAAAGCTACGCGGCTTCAGGATTGAGCCCGGCGAAATTGAAGACAGGTTGATAAAGCACCCGGCCATACAACAGGCGGCTGTGGTGCCATTAGGTGACGGGTTTAACAAACAACTGGCAGCCTACCTGCTGCCTGACGAGGGTTACCTGCAACAGTTGACTGAACAGGCCGAGCCTGCCCACCACACTGACGACTGGCGCAAGGTATACGATGAAGTTTACACCCGCTTTAAGGCCAATGACGCACAGTTTAACACCGCCGGCTGGAACAGCAGCTTTACCGGCCAGCCCCTGCCTGCGGCAGATATGCAGGCCTGGCTGAATGAAACCATTGACAAGGTAAGCCAGCTACAACCCACCCACCTGTTAGAAGTAGGGGTGGGCACCGGCATGCTGCTGTACCGCCTGGCCCCACAAACCAAAAGCTATACGGCCACTGACATTTCAGGGGCTGTGCTCAAAGGCCTGCGCAAGGCCACCACAGAAGCCAACTGGGCCACACAGTTGCATTTTTATCAGCAAGAGGCAGCCGACTTTAGCCAGCTGAACGGGCACATATATGATACAGCTGTGGTGAATTCTGTGGTGCAGTACTTCCCAGACCTGGCCTACCTATTCAAAGTAATTCATGGCCTTTGCCAACACATGGCACCGGGCGGGCAGGTATTTATTGGTGATGTGCGCAACCATGCGCTGGCCCATGAGTTTTACCTGGCCATTGAGCGGGCTAAAGGTGGGGAAGAAACCATACATACTGAGGCTGAACTGAAGCAAAGAGCCAGCTACCGCCAAAGCCAGGAAGAAGAGCTACTGGTGGCCCCGGCGTTTTTTGAGGCGCTGCCACAGTACTTGCCACTGATCAAAGCTGTGCGTATGCTACCTAAAACGGGCCATTACAATGAAGAGCTAAGCCGCTACCGCTATGACGTTGTGTTAACCATAGGGCAGGGGGCAAGGCAGGAAGCGACTCATGGGCAATTGGCCGAGCCAGTCAGCACTTTGCCAACTGCGCTACAACAGCTGGGCAATAACCCTACGGCCAATAAGCAGCGCCGGTTGCTGGTGGCTGAGCTACGGCAATATGCCGCCAAACACCTGCCAGATTATATGGTGCCGGCCTCATTTACCCTGTTACACCACCTGCCCCTGAACACCAGTAACAAGCTTGACCGCAGCCAGCTACCTGCCCCCATGACCGGGGCCGGGGCCACCACAGCAGCTACCCCCCCGGTAACCCCTACAGAAACCGCCCTGGCCAACATATGGATGGCCCTGCTTGACCTGCCCTCTGTTGGCACGGGCGATTCGTTTTTTGAGTTGGGCGGCCACTCTTTGCTGGCTATACAATTGGTTAGTGCCGTAAAGCAGCAAATGAATGTGGCCTTGCCCCTGACTACTGTATTTAACCAACCCACCATTGCCGCCCTGGCCGCTACTATTGACCAGGGCCAGGGTTCTGCCGCAGCTGAGCTGCCCGCCATACCAGTAGCCAACAGGCAGCAGCGCATGCCCCTCTCGTTTGCGCAGCAGCGGCTGTGGTTTCTTGAAAAGGCCGAACATAACATAGGCAGTACCTACAGCCTGCCTCACCAACTGGCCCTGCGCGGGCAGGTGCACACCCAGGCCCTTGAGCAGGCCCTGCAATACATTATTAACCGCCACGAGGTAATGCGGTGCCGCTTTGGCGAAACTGACGGGGTGCCCTGGCAGCAGTTTGTTGAAACACTGCCCCCCAACCTCACCCTGTACCAGGCAGCTGATGACAACCAGGCCCAGGCATACATGCAGCAGCAGGCCAACCAGCCGTTTAATTTAGCCACCGGCCCTTTGTGGGACTTTGCCCTGATTAGCCTGGGCAATAACAGGCATTACCTGTATTACAACCTGCACCACATCATTACTGACTTTATTGCGCTGCGGCATTTTCTTGAAGAGTTAGCGGTGGCCTACAACGCCTGCAAGCAGGGCCAACCCGTACCGTTGGAGCCACTAACTGTGCAATATGCTGACTTTGCCCAATGGCAGCACCAATGGCTTACGGGCCCACAGCTGGAAGCAGCCGCTCAGAACTGGCAAAAACATATGACCCCCACACCGCCACCCATGCCGCTGCCAACTGACAGGCCCCGGCCAGCACAGCGCACCTACAACGGGCACGTGATTTACCAGGGCTTTAGCCAGGCACTGTACCAAAGCATGCAGCAGCTCACCAGGGGCACACAAATTACGCCCTTTATGGTGGTACTGGCGGGGTATGCCTTGTGGCTGCACAAAAGCACCGGCACAGCAGATGTGGTGATTGGCGCATCACTGGCCAACCGCCAGCACCCGCAAACCAAAGGCATGTTCGGCTTTTTTATTAATGAAATGCCCTTTCGCATTAGCCTGGCGGGTAACCCCACATTCAATGAGCTGCTTAAGCGGGTGCAGCAAACCACCATTGAGGCCGTAACCCATCAGGATTTACCTTTTGACCGCCTGCTTACCCTGCTTGAAGCCCAGCGCAGCCAAAGCCACCACCCCCTGTTTCAGGCTGTGTGCACCATGGAAACGTTCGAGCCCATGCACTTTGACGGGCTGGAGGCACAGGTAGATTTTATTGTGCACGGCACCACCACGTTTGATCTTAACTTTACCCCCCTTGAAAAGGTCATTGATGGCAAAAAGCAAATCATAGCCCTGCTCAATTACAATACTGACCTGTTTACGCACAAAAGCGCCCAACGCATACTGGGGCAAATCATTCTGGGCCTTGAACAGGCTATGGCCCACCCTGAGCGCCGTATAAGTACCCATACTGCCATGACGGCCCAGCAGCAGCAACAGGTACTGCAATGGGCACAGGGGCCTGTGTTGGTTGTGCCGCCTCTAACCATTCATGAGGCATTTGCCAGGCAGGCACAGCAAACGCCCCATGCCCTGGCACTGCGCCATGCGGCCACTACATTAACCTATGCCCAACTGCAGCAGCAGGTGGCCAAGGCTGCCCTGGGCTTACAGCAAAAAGGCATCAGGCCTGGCCAAACCGTAGCGGTTATGATGCCCCGGCAAACTGAGCTGATAGTGGCCCTGCTTGCCGTAATGCAGTCAGGTGGGGTATACGTGCCCATAAGCCTGGACTACCCTGCCAGCAGGCAGCAATACATGCTGAGCAATGCCGGGGCAAAAGCAGTCATTACCACCAACCAACTGGCCAATACCCTGGCTCCATTAGAAGTGCCTGTATTCACCATAGAGGCACTGCTGGCCAGCCCCGCTGAACAACAGGCAGGTAGGGTAGAGGTTACACCCAACCAGCCAGCCTATGTTATTTACACCTCAGGCACTACCGGCCTGCCCAAGGGGGTGGTGATACAGCACAGCAGCGTCATCAACCTGGTACATGGCCTGCAGCCCACCCTGCAAATAGGCCCTGACGACAGGGTGTTGCAGTTTGCCTCACTCAGCTTTGATACTTCTATTGAAGAGATATTTGCCACCCTGTTAAACGGGGCCTGCCTGCACCTGCGCACTGAGGCCATGGCCAACGATTTGGAAATATTCATCAACCAATGCAGCGCATGGGGCATTACGGTGCTTGACCTGCCTACGGCCTTTTGGCATGTGCTGGTGGCAGAAACCGAAGGGCGCAACCTGGCACTGCCAGCCAGCGTGCGCCTGGTTATTATTGGGGGCGAAAAGGCATCGGCCCGGCATCTGGCCAAATGGCATGCCCGCTACCAGGGGTACCCCCAACTGGTAGATACCTACGGGCCTACCGAAACCACAGTAACGGCTACCTTTAAGGTGCTAACCCCAGAAAACGATGGGCTGCAACCTACCGTAGGCAAGCCCATAGCCAATGTACAGGCTTACGTTTTGAATGAGCAGCAGCAACCTGTAGCCCCCGGCATGCCTGGCCAACTGTTTATTGGTGGGGCAGGGGTAATGCCCGGCTACCTGAACCAGCCAGCCCTGAGCCAAGAGGTGCTGAGCCAGCACCCCTTTGGCCAGGGGCACCTGTATGCTACTGGTGACGTGGCCCGCCTTAGCAACAATGGTGAGCTGATCATTTTAGGCCGTGCCGACCAGCAGGTGAAGATTAACGGCTACCGGGTTGAGCCTGAAGAAGTAACCCAAACCCTGTTGAAGCACCAGCGCATACAACAGGCAGCCACACTGGCAGTGACCGCAGAAACGGAGCAGGCCCGCCTGGCGGCATTTTATACGGTTAAAGCCCCCATCACCCCCAGTGCCCTGCGCCAGTGGTTACAAAACCAACTGCCACCCCATATGGTACCTGGCGTACTGAAGCAGCTAGACCAACTGCCCCTCACACCCAACGGCAACGTAAACTACGCGCAACTACAGCAACTAGCCCAGGAAGCGCCACCCACTGCTGAAAGTGATAACCAGGCTACTACCGCCCTGGTTGCCCCAGAAAACGACACCCTGCACCAGCTGGCTGATATCTGGAAAATACTGCTGGGTACTGGTACAGTAGCAGCAGACGACAATTTCTTTAGCCTGGGCGGGCACTCCTTGCTAATAACCCAGCTACTGGCCCGAATCAAAAAACAATTT
>CAZXTW010000326.1:0-6928 GCA_964643525.1 uncultured Roseivirgaceae bacterium | reverse complement strand
TGTGGTATACAAGTAACTGCCACCAACGTTAATGCTTGGGCGTGCTGCCAGTTGAGCTACTTTGACATGCGCCTGGCTACTCAGGTGCCTGCTCTGCTGGGCTTTCAGCGCCGGGTTATGGGCCAACAGGCTATCAGGCAGTACTTCTGCGCTGCCCTGGGGCAGGGCCAGCAGGGGCAGGCTATCGGGCAGTACCAAAGCAGGCATGGCATCACTGATACCCAGCAGTGCCTTAAACTGTGCCAGGGCCGCCTGGTACTGGTGCTGCAGGTTGTCGTATTCAGCAACCAGGCTTTCTTCTTCCATTTCAGCACGCAGCACATCTACAAAGGGGGTTTTGCCGCTTTCAAAGTTTACACGGGCCAGCTCTTTAAATGCAGCCACCACCTGGCGGTTTTCGCGGGTTAGCTGCCTGGTGCGGTTCAGGTATACCAGCTGCTGGTACTGCACCTGCACTTGCCTGGCCAGTTGTAATTGTGCCTCGGCATATTGGTAGCATTGTGCCGTGGCCAGGTATTGTGCCTGGGCACGCTGCTCTTTCAGCAACCCAAACCAGGGCAGTTGCTGGCTAATGCCAATGGCGGCGCGCTGTGGGCCCACCCTGGTTTCAACCGGCAGGGCGTACAGGTTTAACTGTACTTTGGCATCGGGCATGGCCCCTGCCACGGCCGTTTGCTCATTGGCAGCTGCACAGGCTTCGCGTTGGGCAGCCAGGCCAGGGTTGTTGTGCAAGGCTTCTTGTACAAAGTGCCGGGCCTCCTGCGCCTGCACCAAAAGGGGCGTACCAACCAACAGCCAGCCACCCAGGGTGCAGATAAGCAAGTGCAGCGCAATATCAGGTATATGTTTCATGAGGCTTCTGTTTCAGTAGTTTTAGTCAGGGCAGCTTCCTGCTGCCAGCAATACAGCACAGGCACTACAAACATGGTAATGGCCTGCACCAGCATGCCCCCAAATATGGGCACGGCCATGGGCAGCATCATATCGGCCCCTTTTCCAGTGGCAGTAAGCACCGGTAGCAGGGCTATCAGGGTGGTGGCGGTGGTCATAACGGCCGGGCGCACCCGCTGGCGGGCTGCGGCCAGTACGGCCTGGCGTACCTCAGTTACTGCCTGTAGTGGGGCTGGCAGCTGGGCAAAGTGTTGCTTCAGGCGGGTGCCCATGAGCACGCCATCATCAGTAGCAATGCCAAACAGGGCAATAAAGCCCACCCAAACGGCTACGCTCAGGTTTACTGTGCCTACCTGAAACAGGGTGCGCATGGGCTGGCCAACCAGGGTAAGGTCTAAAAACCAGGGCTGGCCATACAGCCACAGGCCTATAAAGCCCCCCGCAAAAGCTACTACAATGCCTGTGCAGCTCATCAGGGTAAGGGGCAGCTGCCCAAACTGAAAGTACAGCAGGGCCACTATGGCCAGCAGGCACAGGGGTATGATAATGGCCAGGCGGCTGGCAGCCCGCTGCTGGTGTTCATAATTGCCAGCAAAGCGGTAGCTTACCCCGGCGGGCAGCTGCAGGCTGCCAGCAGCCAGCTGCGCCTCAAGGTAGGCTTTGGCGTTGTTAACTACATCGGTTTCAGCATAGCCGGGTTGCTTGTCAAATATGACGTAGCTTACCAGAAAGGTATCTTCACTTTTAATGTTTTGCGGGCCACGCTGGTAGGTAATGGTGGCCAGTTGTTGCAGGGGCACCTGCACGCCGCCTGGCGTGGGTATTAGTATTTGGGCAATGGCCTCGGGGCTGTCGCGCAGCTCGCGGGCATACCGTACCCGTACGGGGTAGCGCTCACGCCCCTCTACAGTAGTGGTCAATGGGTTGCCGCCAATGGCTACACCCAGGTAGGTCTGCATATCGGCAATGCTTAACCCATACCGGGCAATGGCCTGCCGGTTAATTTCTATTTGCAGGTAGGGTTTGCCCACTACCCTGTCAGCAAAAACTGATTGGGGGGCAATGCCCGGCACCTGTTGCAGCAGGGCTTCCATTTGCTGGCCTGTAGTTTCAAGGGTGGCCAGGTTGGGCCCGTAAATTTTCATGCCCATGGGTGCCCGCATGCCCGTGCTGAGCATCACCAGGCGGGTGGCAATGGGCTGCAGCTTGGGGGCAGAGGTCATGCCGGGCAGGTCGGCTGCGGCTACCACCTGCTGCCAGATGTCATCTGGGGTGCGTATTTCTGGCCGCCACTGCCTGAAGTAGCTGCCGTGCCTGTGGGGCACCAGCAGGTGGGTATCAAAGCCCGCCAACGCATCAGTAGCCGGGTCAAACGTGCCTCCATTGGCCAGCACATACCGGCCATGCTCATCAGTTTGAAAGCGGCGGCGGTGGCCGGCAGCATCCAGCAAATATTCAGGCTTGTAGTTAATTACATTTTCAAACATGCCTATAGGGGCCGGGTCAAGGGCAGAAGCCACCCGCCCCCATTTGCCTACGGTCATGGCCACCTCTGGGATAGCCGCCACACGGGCATCCAGCTGGCGGATGGTACTGATGTTTTCTGCCACACCCGCATGGGGCATGGTGGTGGGCATTAACAGGTAGGCCCCTTCATCTAAAGGAGGCATAAACTCCTGCCCGGTGCCCGGAAAGGTACGGGCCACAGCCTGCCATAACGCCGTTTGGCGGGCGGCACTTTGTTCTGGCACAATGCCCCCCAGCAGGCGCTCGGCCCCCAGCCAGGCCAGCAGGCCAAAGCCGGTGAGCCCCAGCGGCAACAGCAAAAAGGTGCGTTTGTGGGCCAGCGCCCAACCCAGTAACTGGGGGTAGTAGCGCACCAGCAACCACAACAGGCCCAGTATGCCGCCAACAAGCATAGCTACAAATAGTATGTTCAGCGCCAGTGCAGCACCGGCACCCAGAGGTAGCCAGGCACGCCCCAACAGGCAGACTACGGCCAACAGTACCAGGGCATTGCCCACCGGCTTTACCCAACGCCAACTAAGTGGCATGCGCAGCAAAGGCCGGCTGCCCAGCAACCGGGCAGCCACTGGCGGCAACAGCACCAGGCCAATAAAGGCCGCAGCCAGCAGGGCAAAGGTTTTGGCATAGGCCAACGGGCGGAACAGGCGGCCCTCTTGTCCTTCAAGAAAGAACACAGGCAAAAAGCTGATTACGGTTGTGGCCAGGGCAGTCAACACCGCGGGGGCCACCTCGGCCACGGCTGTTAACACTACGGCCTGCCGCTGGGCTTTGCTCAGGTTTTGGTTGCCGGGCAGTTGCAGGTGGCGCACTATGTTTTCAGTCAGTACCACGCCCACATCAACCATAACACCAATGGCAATGGCAATACCGGCCAGGGCCACAATATTGGCCTGCACCCCGGTATATCGCATAGCCACAAAGGTAATGAGCACCCCGGCAGGCAGCAGCCCCGAGATCAGTAGCGAGGCCCTGGTGTTCAGTACCAGGGCCACCACCACCAGTATGCTTACCAGCACTTCAAGGGTAAGGGCCTCTTCAAGCGTGCCCAGGGTTTCCTGTATCAGGCCTGAACGGTCATAAAAAGGCACAATGGTTAGTTTTGAGGTGGTGCCGTTGGCCAGTACTTTTTCTGGCATGCCTGGCGCCAGCTGCTTTATTTTTTGTTTTACCCGCTCAATCACGGCCATGGGGTTGGCCCCGTAGCGGGCTACTACCACACCACCTACTGCCTCTATGCCATCTTTATCTAACCCACCCCGCCTGGTGGCAGGGCCTACCTGTACGATAGCTACATCGCCAATGCGCACGGGCACATTGCCAGGGGCGGCCAGCACTGCCTGCTCAAGGTCGGCCACCTGCTGCACATAACCCAGGCCACGCACCACATATTCTACCCGGTTAAATTCAATGGTGCGGGCGCCGGCATCCAGGTTGCTGGCCTGTACCGCCTGCATCACATCGGCCACCGTTACACCATAGCCTTTCATGGCCACAGGGTCAATATCAATCTGGTATTCTTTTACATAGCCCCCTACTGAGGCTACCTCGGCCACCCCTTTGGTGGCTGCCAGGCCGTACTTTACGTAAAAATCTTGCACGGTGCGCAATTCCTGTGGGTCCCACCCGCCGGTGGGCTGCCCGGCAGTGTCAAGGCCCTCAATGGTGTACCAGAACACCTGCCCCAGCGCAGTGGCATCAGGGCCCAGTGCGGGGCGCACGCCTGGCGGCAGTGTGCCATAGGGCAGTGCGTTCAGCTTTTCCAGTATGCGCGAGCGGCTCCAGTAAAAGTCTACCCCTTCGTCAAAAACCAGGTATATGCTAGACAGGCCAAAGATGGAACTGCTCCTGACTGTTTTCACACCCGGTATGCCCAACAGGGCCGTGGTAAGCGGGTAGGTAATTTGGTTGTCAATGTCTTGCGGTGAGCGCCCTGCCCACTCGGTATATACAATCTGCTGGTTGTCGCCCAGGTCGGGTATGGCATCTACTGGTACAGGGTCGCGCGGTAAGGGGCCAAGGGCCCACGGAAAGGGCGCCGTCACTGCCCCCCACCCTACTAATAGCACCAGCAATACCACCGATACCCACGGCCGCAGCAGTAAGAATCTGATTAGACTCATTTAAGGTAGTTATGAGTGATGAATTATGAATTATGAGTTTATGACTGGCCATAGGCCAAAACGCCTTGGAAGAAGGGTTTTGGCATTATGAATTATGAATTATGAGTTATGATATGGCCAAAGCCCCTCATAGAGGTGCTTTATTAGGAAAGGGGTAATGAATGGGTTATAGAAGGAAGGATTGCACCAGTACGGGCAGGTATTGGTCAATCAGGGGGGGCTTGTAATTTAAAAAGTGTGTTTGATGGGTCAGGGCCGTGGGCAGGTCAAGCTGTACTACCAGCCAGGCCACCACCGCCACCAGTTGGGTTGGGGGCGTTACAGCTGTAGCAGGGGTAGTAATTTTTTCAACCTCGGCCTTAAATTGCTGGCTGGTGTCATGGCAGCACCCCATAAAGCAGCCAGCCGCACTTTCAAGGCCCATGGCCTCCATGCAAGAGTCTGCCTTCAGGTTAATAGCCATATAGCGTACCTGCCCCATGCAATAGTGTTTGTTTACCGTAATGCCTACGGTAGCCACCAACACCAGCAGGGCTAAGCATATGCTCGCTATTTTTTTAGCTATGGCCATGATGCAAATATAACGGTTTTTCTCTAAAAGGGTTTTACCTGCCGTTAGTGGCAGGCTTTGTTAAATTTTTTAAGCTTGTAATAGTTGTAGGGCAGTGGGGTAAGGAAGCCTACAACCAGGGCAGGCACCAGGGCCAGCCAGTACCAGATGTCATTAAAGGCCGCCTTGCCGCCCGTCATCATAAAGTCAGTGCCCGTCATGGCTATTTCCATGGCTACCATTGAAATGAACGACATGCCCAAGGCTGTTTTGAGGGCAAGGCTCCACCCAAAGCGCTCGCGGCTTTTGAGTATGGCCGTTTCAAGCATAATAGAGGTACACAGGCCAGCAATAATAGCCAGGGCCATTTGCCAGGCCATTGGGGTGTTGGGGTAGTAGGCCTGTAGAAAGAATACCATGCCAAAGTCACCAATAGAGCAGCCAATGAGGCAGTTGAGTGTATTGAAGGCCGCCCTGCGCCACTTGGGGCCATCGGCCCAGAAGGGCACCTCAGCTATACCCTGTACTTTGTAGCCTGCCTGTTGCAACAGGCCATTCACGTATTTTTGGCTCAGGTGCTGCCCGGTAACAGTCAGGGGTTTGGTATCCTGGGCCAGGTCTACCTGCCAGTTGGCCACTTCAGGGGCCTGGTCAAGTATAGGCTTTATTTTTGAGACGCACATTTGGCAATGCAGGTCTGTATTTACGGTTAGTGTTTCCATGTGGTTATGCTACTTACGCTGTCATAATCAACTGCTACTGCGGCAAAGATACAACCGGCAGCTTGTTCCAGGCAACAGAACCCACCCAAATGCTACTGGGTGACATTTGCCTGCTGTTAATGCCCACAAATTTAACTGCCTTGCCAACCTTTTAACAATGACCTGGGTCATTGGTGTAGCAAATGGGGTATAATCTAAAAAGTACAACCCCATTCAACCACAACCAAGCAATTAAATTATGGCCACCACCCCCTTACTGCCAACCTATAAAGCAGCTGCGAAATTTATATTTAACTACGTGATGCCACCTACGCTATTGGCTGGGGTTTTACTCTATTCATCTTGCCAACAGGCAACTTTTACCGATGTTGTGATCACCAATGATACAAACACACCCATTACTTTAGTGCTAAGTGGCTTTGATGATGGGCCCAATGTAGAAGATACGGTTGAGCTACCCGCCGGTGGCATGCATTTTGGCTGGACGTTTGATATTCAGGGGCGGGCAAATTTTACTGATGCAAATGGTATTGCCACCATTTATGATACGATTATTGCTGTACAGGCCGACACATTGTTTACGCGCAACCTGATTGATGCCACCAATTGGCAGCAAACCATCAGAGACCCTGAGTATTGGGCTGTGCTTAACTTGAGTATAACCAACGCTGATTTTTAGGTTATGCCCCGGTGTAAGTTGCTGCACACCGGGGTTTACGGGATTTATGTACTACACCCCGGTATAGAGGCTTGGTGCATTGGGGTAACCGGGGGACTTACACCCGGGTATACAGCCTTGCTTCACCCCGTGGGCAATACTGCTACACCCCGTGTATGACATTGCTACACCCCGGTGTAGCACATAAAAGACTTTAAGTCTTTTATCAATAGACTTTAAGTCTTTCATAATGAAAGCCTGTGGAAAAGCTGGCAGCAGGCTGCTGGCAGCCATTGTAATGTACAATGAACTGCCGCCCCATCAAAGCCCATGCCTGCTAAACCTGTAAAAACCATGTACCTGTAGGGTGATTGCGCTTGAGGTACCGTACCAACGACGATGAGGTTACTATTCTTATGTATAAAACAAGTAGCTTGATCTAAGAATTATCATAAATCTC
>CAZXTW010000325.1:0-6936 GCA_964643525.1 uncultured Roseivirgaceae bacterium | reverse complement strand
CCATTTTGACACGTGACACCAAAAGGAATGACATGATAATGGCCAAGTATTTGTAACAGGCATACAGGCAAATTTTTACCTTAACAGGTCATTTTTATTAAAAATTATTCACTTAGTCTGTCGTTTAACATTTTACCCAGGTCTGTATTTTTAACACCACTAGTTGCACTTACCTCAGTTGTAGCCTTCTCTTTTTTGTTTATTTATTTTGGAAATATTACATGCTTACCCCTTATATCACCAATTGGCTGGCAGGAACAGAATTGAACAAACCATAAATTCAGTTATACAAAAAGCAAGCACATAAAAACAAAGCCTAATTCAACAAAACTGCACTAGCAAAGCCTGACCATAGGGCTTAATTAAAACTTTTTTTGCCAATTCAGCGAAAAATTTGACATAAACCAGCAAAACAACTGCTTATACATGTCACTGACTGAACACATACAGACTAAAATAGATCAAAAAAGAAAGCTTTGTTTAATCACTTTAAAAATAGCCCTAAGTAGCACTATACCAATTTGAGCTTGCTTAGGGACTAACCTGATTCATGCAAGTGGGTGGTAGCCAAAGGCTTAATTCCATCATATTGGCATTACGGTATATTTATGCCCATACCCTGGTGCCTTCTGTGCAATTGGTGCAGATATCAATTTCATTGCGCGATTGCAACAGGGCATTCCTGAAGCGGTTATAGGGTTGGCTGCGCCAAACTTCTTCAAAAGATTGGTTGCGCAAGCTACCCATGGCATGGCTGGCGTCTTTATCAAAACAGCAGGGCACCACGCGGCCATCCCACGTCACTACGCAGCTGTGCCACATCTTCCAGCAATGGTTCAGCAACTTGCTTTTAATCTGGTACGTACCATCGGCCTGCCGCCTGTACCGGCTATACCTGGGGTTGTCTGGTATCAGGTCAGAGCCATGCTTGTAATCATATATCTGTGCTGTTTTCAGTGCCACATGATCTACCCCCAGTTTTTTGGCCAGGGCCTGCACGGCACCCACCTGATGTTCATTGGGTTTGACTACCAGGTACTGAAACATCACAAAGGGGGTGGCCGAGCGCAACTTGCGCTTCCAGCGTACCACATTTTCAGTACCCTCCAGCACCTTTTGCAGCTGCCCCCCTATGCGGTAGGCCTGGTAGGTGTCTTGCGTGGTACCATCAATCGATACAATTAAACGGTCAAGGCCCGACTCAACGGTTTGCCTGGCGCGTTCGTCGTCCAGGTAATGGCCATTGGTGCTGGTGGCAGTATAAATATTGTGACTGGCGGCATACCGCACCAAATCAAAAAAGCCTTTGTGCAGGTAGGGCTCGCCCTGAAAGTACAGCAGCAAATACATTAAAGTAGGGTGTAGTTGGTCTACCACCCCTTTAAACAAATCTGTTTGCAGCATGCCCGTTGGGCGGGTAAATGACCGCAAGCCGCTGGGGCACTCAGGGCAGCGCAGGTTGCAGCTGGTGGTAGGCTCAACTGAAATACTGACAGGCAGGCCCCTATGCCTGGCCTGGCCACGCCTGCGCGACTGCCAATAGCTACCCAGCACCTGCGCGGCATTGGCTGCCCTTTTGGCGCTTAGTTTAGAAAGTATGTTAAGGTTATCGGCAATAACTGACCTTGATGCCATAAGTGCAATTAAAAGTGATCAAAATCATGCTGCCCCCTAATGGGCATCATCACAATTGGCTCAAAAGATAACGTACTTGAGGTATCAATAAAAGCTAAGGGACATAAAACTAAGTGAGCCATGGAAACTATATTTGACCAAACCCCACCACCTGTAGTCAGGCGGAAGGCCAACAAAAAGCAAAAGCAAACCAGGCCTGCAATGCCCCTGGCTACTTACGAAAGCTTACAGCAAATTAAAACTGAGCGCGCTGCCAGGCGTAAAAGTGAGTCTTTTCTGTTTTTTGCCATAGGCCTTACGGTTAGCTTGTTTTTGGCAGTTACGGCTTTTGAATACCGGTTTGTTGAAGACAACAGCCAACTGGGCCTGGGCGAGCTAATAACCAGTTTGAAGATTTAATGGAGGTACCCATTACAGAACAACCACCCCCACCACCCCCAAGCAAACAGATGATAGCCAATATTGTAGAGGTGCAAGATGATGAAGTAATACAGCAGGAGCTTGACATTACGTTTGATGTTGAGGTAAATGAAGAAACAGTCATTGAAGAGGTGGTGTATGAAGCTGTTGATGAGCCCATAGAAGAAGAGGTGGCTGAAGAGATATTTACCATTGTTGAAGATGCCCCCCAACCCAAAGGCGGTATACAGGCCTTTTACCAATATGTGGCCGAAGAGTTGAAGTACCCGTTAACAGCCCGCAGAATTGGCGTGCAGGGCCGGGTGTTTGTTCAGTTTGTGGTGAATAAAGATGGCAGCATAAGCGATGCCGTGGCTATACGGGGCATTGGCGGTGGCTGTGACGAAGAAGCTGTGAGGGTAATTAACAAAAGCCCCAAATGGACACCCGGCAAGCAACGTGGCGTGCCTGTAAAAGTAAGAATGGTGATGCCCATCAGGTTTCAGATGGCTGACTTATAGTGGCAATAGTTAAAGTTAAGGTAAAAGAGACGCATGGCATGCGTCTCTTTTTTTTATGCCTTCACTCTATAGTACTATTCAATAAAGCACGGAAGTGGGCGGTAGATGCCTATAGGCCAATCGAAGAATAATCGAAGTATAAGCGTACAAAGGCCCTTTGATAGTAGGCAGGTATTCAAACTACCACTAGCCAATAACACAATAGGGTACAAAAAAGAAAGGTAGGCTTGAAAGAAGATTGTAGTTGTAGGAGAGGAAGCAATAACGCATTGCTTAAAACATGGTAGCCTACCAGTTCAACAAGTCAATAATAAACAGATTGTAGAATTACGTTACACCAGGCTTACGAAGCAACCTGATATGATTGAATACAGGCTATTACAGCTAATACATGTTGCGGGTGATAACATCCGCAAGGCCACTCAATTGCCGGGCCTTGCGGATGTTGTGCTTAGTTAGGTACTTCTGTCAGGGTGTTGGCCTTGTCAGTTAATAAGGCCGATTCATCAATCACAGCGTCTAACGTTTGGAACACCTGCTCAATGGCACGGTCATTAAAGCCTTGCGCGGTGTAGCTGCAGTCAATGTTCAGGGCATCTTTATATATACGCACACTAATGTCTAGATCAAAATAAGGGTGCCTGACTGATTGTTTGTCATGGCCAACATACAGGCTGGTGTCAAGCTTTTGGGTATTCATATTAATGATGTTCAAGAATATTTTGCTCACATCATTCAAGGGCACATTCAGCTCATTCACCAGCGTTTCAACCGGGTAATAGTAGTGCTCATATACCTTCAATACGTGGCGGTTTACGTTACGCACCACCTCTATGGGCGTGGTGCCCGCCTCATAATCAGGGCGCACATACACTGCGTTGGTAAGCATGCCAATAATGTCTTTCACGTAATAGTTATGGCGCTGCATGGCGTTCAGGGTCACCACCTGGTCTTGGCAGCCCGAAATTTGCACCAGCATGCGGTGGAACATGGCAATGATGGTAGATGACATGCCACAGCTGGAAGCCTGGGCCAGCTTTTCTACCAGGGCAAAGCGCTTGCCGGTAATGTTGTGCCCGTAGCCCCAGCCCTTGCTGAAGTGCCCCTTAGCAATGATGCCAAAAAACTGACCTTCTTCTTTGGTGGTCATTGGGCGGTAGCCTATGCCATCTCTGATTTCTCTGCCCAGCTTTTCACGGTAGGTTTCCTGGGGGCCGGCGTCACCACCCAGGGAACTCACTACATTTTGCTGTGGCAGGGCATCTAAATAATTGAGCCAAAACGCTTTGTCGGCCCCCTGGCCTACGGCTCGCTCTCTGCACCAGTGCACGTAATCTTTAAACTGCACGGTTACAGGGGGCAGGTCAGGGGTGCCACCCCGGGCAAAGGCACTGTACAGCACCATCAGTTCTTTTTCTATGATATCAACCGACCATTTATCGGCCAGGCTGTGGTGTATGGTAAACAACAGCACATGCTGGTGGTTTTCTATTTGTACCAGGCGGGCTTTTAACAGGGGGCCATGAATAAAATCAAATATAATGCTTTCGGCTTTCAGCGCTTTCAGCTTTGCCTCCTTATTGGCTGCTGCCCGCAGGTCAATCTGCTCTACTGAAAAGTGGTAGTTGGCTGCTTCATGCACCTTTTGGTATACCTGGCCATTTACCAGGGTGAGGGTGGTGCGCAGCACCTCGTGCCGCTCAATGAGGGCGTTAAAAGCCTGCCCAATAGCGGGCACATGGGCATTGGCCAGCTCTAGCACCAGGTTAATATTGAATGAAAACTCAGTGCCCGCCTCGGGGTTGCGCCTTAGGGTAGCCAGCAAGGTGGCCTGCTGGCTTACTGAGGCCTCGTAATAGCTGCGTGGCCCTACCGGCTCAATGGCTTTAAGGGTTGCCTTTTGGTTGTTTTTCAGGTAAGCAATAATTTCAGCCTTCTGTGCCTTTACCAGGGCAATAATTTCTTGTGCGTTCAGGTTCTGCGGGATCCGTAAATCGATTTGGTCGCCTTTCAGGCCTATGGTTACACGCTGCTGCCTCAGCTTTGTAATCAATTGTTCTGTGTTCATGTTGTTAAGATTTTGGTTATAATTTTTTATGGTTGAATGTGCTGGCGCTGGTTGGCATAGCCCAGGCTTTGGCCTATGCCACCAATTGCATGCTTCACTGCACAGCCAGCTTATTGCGCACATTATTGCGTTGGCCAGTAGTTGCCATGATGTTTTAATTGACAAAAAACAGCTACCCAGTAACTTAATCACTGGCGCAAACGATTGCACAAACAGGAAATATCTTCAGGTAATAGATCTAAAAAACGAGTGGGCTAAAATTAAAGAACTATCAATACACTAAAAATGAGCCCATTTGGGGCACACAACCAATAAAAACCATTCAAATTGCCCTTTCCAACTAAACAGTAAAGTTTAAACAAAGTGCAATGTAATTGAAACATGGCAGAAAACAAACCAACAGCTACTGATGCGCCTGCAAGGCTTAGCCGGGCAAAATTAAATTTTGCCCGGTAGGTCATTTTGTTTTTTTGGGCAGATCGGGCGCGTTTCTGCCCGAGAAAAAGTTTTTTTAGCCGGAGAGCGGGTGCGCTTTTCCCGGAGAGGGACTCCCAACATCCCGGAGAAAAGTTTTGCGAGTCCGGGACAAAAGTTTGCTGAGTCCCGAAGATAATTTTACTGCCTGCGGGAGGAACGGTCATTGCCTTTTATTTACACTTCTTGAATAAAGGCCATGGCCTGTTGCTGCAGGTCGGGTGCCTGGGCTGGCACGGCCAATACAGGCACCTGGGGCAGTAGCTTGGCCATGGCCTGGGGGTTTGCCAACAGAGCCAGGTGGCGTTGCCGCACGGCCTGTGCTTCGGCCAGCCAGCCCTGCGCCAGCTCCCAATCGCGGGCACCACCAGCAGCTCGCGCTTTAACCCGCTGCGCCATCAACGCGTCAGATACATCAAGGTAAATAACGCCATTGGGCGGGCTTAGGGTGGCTGCTGTGGCATGCACCATGTCATCAATCAGCTGGCGCTCGTGGGTGTTCTTCAGGGCATCAAGGTAAAACAGGTTGGTGAGCCAGAAGGCATCCAGCAGAGCGACGCGGCCCTGGGCCTTCAGTTGCTGGGCGGCAGCATACTGCCGCAGCCACAGGGTATGAAAGTACAGAAAGGCCCTGATGCGCACCGCCTCATGTTCAAAGGCATGGGTGACATAAGCAGGAAACTGCTCGCCTTCATAAAAGCCCTGGGCATGGGGCACGCCCTGGGCCAGCTGGCGCACCAGGGTAGATTTGCCCGAGGCCTGCGCCCCAATGACTGCTATTATTTTACCGGCCATAAATAATCAATAACTCTGCCTTTTTAGCTTGTCAGGCATCTACAGTTCATTTAAACAATAAAGTAAAACGAGTACCAGTCAATAAGATAATGTGAGTAAACCAATTCTAGCCTGGTTTACTTTTTATACACAGGCTTGTACTGCACTTTGTCAATCACCATTTTGGCAATGACCTCTTTCATAATTTCAGAGGTGCCGCCATAAATAGAGCCAACGCGAACGTCTCTGTAAATTCTGCCAATCGGGAAATCTTCAACAAAGCCATAACCGCCAAACATTTGCTGGCATTTGTAAACGGCCTCGTTCAGCAGGTCGGCTATTTTATATTTCAGCATAGAGCATTCTTTCACCACACTTTCGCCCTGTGCCAGGCGGTAACTGGTTTGGTAGTTCAATGCCTTGTAGGCCTCTATTTCGGTGGCTATTTCTGCAATTTGATGCCGCAACACCTGAAACTTATTGATGGTCTGGCCAAAGGCCGAGCGCTCAGCAATGTATTCCAGGGTAATGGCCATGACATAGTCCAGCATACCCATGGTAAAGTTGGCCCCGGTAAGGCGCTCAACCTGCAGGCTGTCCATCATATAATAAAAGCCTTTGCCCTCATGGCCCAGCAGGTTTTCTTTGGGTACATGCACGTTATCAAAAGCCAGCTCTGCCGTATCAGAGCAGCGGATGCCTACCTTATCCAGCTTGGTTTTGGTTACCCCCTCGGCATCAAGGTCAATGACCAGCATTGACAGGCCCTGCTTAGTTACTACGGCAGTCACCACATAATCACCATACACCCCGTTAGAAATAAATGTTTTAGAGCCATTGACTACATAATGGTTGCCATCTAACCTGGCCGTTGTTCTGATGGCTTTCAGGTCTGAGCCTGCGCTGGGCTCAGTCAACCCCAATGCCCCTACCATTTCACCTTTTACGCTGGGCACCAGGTATTTTTCTTTTATAAATGCTGAGCCCGCATGTATGAGGTAGTTCATGGCCAGGTATACGTGTGCCGTAATGGCGGTGGCAAAGCCGTATGAACCCGTGCGGCAC
>CAZXTW010000324.1:0-6941 GCA_964643525.1 uncultured Roseivirgaceae bacterium | reverse complement strand
CTGACCAAGCGCTTTTATGAAGGCAAACGCGCTGGCTTCGCCAACCCCGTGCGGCTTTATTTACTGGTAAGCATCCTATACTTTTTTGCGGTGGGCACAGCAGCCAACAAACAGTTTAATGATAACGAAGGCAATGCTATACAGTTTAGTTCACATGAAAAAAACAAAAGGCTGTTCAGGCTGCCCGATGGCACACAGATTACTACTGATGACCAGCAGGCCCTTGCCCGCAGCCAGGAGTTAAGCAATACCCTGCAAAAGTATGCACCCGGTGCGCAGGTAGAGTTTACCCAACTAAACGAGGTAATAGACAGCCTTACAAATGCAGCCCTAGCCCGGCGTGATTCTATTAGAGCTGCCAGAAAGGCCAGAAGAGACAGCATTAGGCTGGCCCGCGCTGGTACCGATAGCACCCTGCAACAAACAGCGCCTACTACCAAAGACAACAAAACTGATGATGATGACGGTAGCTTTCTGGGTATGAGCAGTAAAAAGTGGGATGAGTTTCAAAAAATTGTAGGCGATGAAGACCTTACCTACCAGCAAATTGAAGATTCATTACATCTGGCGCAAGAGGGCTTCTGGGCACAACTGGTAACCAAACAGGTACACCGGGTGCAAGAGCAAGACCAAAGCTTTTTTGGCTACATTATAGGCAATATACCCATTATGATGTTCATACTGCTGCCCCTGTTTGCCCTTATATTAAAACTACTATACATTAGGCGTAAATGGCTCTATATTAAGCATTTGGTACATGCTTTGCACCTCCACATATTTGCCTACTTTATTTACGGGGTAACTATACTCATTACGCTAAACATGTTATCTGACGGTGCTACAACATTAATTAGCCTGATCAGCTTCTTTTTGGTCACTACCTATGCTTATATTTCATTTTTAAAGGTATACGGTCAGGGCTGGTTTAAAACCCTTGTAAAATTCAATTTGTTAGGGTTCATATATTTTGTTTTGCTTGTGTCTGCCCTGGCATCAGAGGTAATCATATCCTTTCTGCTGTTCTGATAACCAAGTACTTGCACAGCAAACCTCGGCTTACGTAACAGCCACAAAAAGGTTGCGAATTCTTCAATATTTCTTACTTGTGTAGTACGGCTGGCGAGGTTGGCCTTATTCAGGGCATGTAAATGCATACCTTGCATACTGTAATAGTGATATTACGTTGTTTACCCCCTGGTAATGAAAGTGGAAAATAGAGAGTTGTCAAGCCGTGCGGCAATTGATGCCCTGTTGCAATCGTCGTACCAGCAGCGTGTGGTAAGCCTCAAAGAGGCCATCAGGCTGGCCAGTACTGCCCATAAGCAGGCTGTAGCCATTGCCTACCATGAGGGCGTTGCCTG
Organism: uncultured Roseivirgaceae bacterium; assembly: GCA_964643525.1. Lineage (GTDB taxonomy): Bacteria > Bacteroidota > Bacteroidia > Cytophagales > Cyclobacteriaceae > CAZXTW01. The sequence continues at coordinate 5,580 of CAZXTW010000324.1, read as the reverse complement.
GGCCAACAGCCACCTGGCATTGTACTATATGGTTACCGGCCAGGTAAGTAAGGCCAACAACCATGTAATGTTGGCAAAAGGGTGGTTTGAACAGCACAATAATCAGGAGGGGCTGGCCGAAACATTGTATACGTTAGGCAGCCTGTGTTATAAAAGTGATGACTATTATAAAGGCATTAAATACCTGCAACAATGCCTTGACTTAAATAATACCACTGGCAACGTACTGGGCCAATCGCGCGCGCTGAAGGCCATTGGTTATATTTACGAGTTGTTTAACGACCATGACAATGCCATTGAGGCTTACCAGCGTTGTATTGAGTTGAGTAAAAGTATTCGTGACACCAACGGCGAGTCGAATGCATACAGCCCACTGGCCGGCCTTTACCTGAGCAAAGGCGATATACCCAATGCCACCGCAACGATTAACAAAGCCATAGCGCTGAAAGAAACTACAGGCGATAAACGTGGCCTGGCCTATGCCCTGCTGGCCAAAGGTAACGTTGAGCTGGTACAGGTAAACTACAAAGCCGCAGAAGCCAATTACTTTCGCAGCCTGTCTATACACCTTGAAATGGGCGATAACCTGGGCACAGTGATGACCTACAGCAAGCTGGCTGCCATGTACTGCCAGCAAAAACTATATACCCAGTCAGAACAATACAGCCAGCTTACCTTAGAAACTGGCCAAAAAATGGGCAACAATATTCTGTTGCATGAAGCTTACCATACCCTATACTTAATTGAAAAAGCCCGTGGCAACAGCCAACTGGCCATTGTATACCTTGAACAATCAATCAGCTACCAAAATAAAGTGAATTCAATCAGTACACTAAACCTCATTAAAAGCCAAAAAACCATCTCTAAAATTGAGAGCCTTGAGCGGGAAGCCCGCCTGATGAGGGAAAAAAACAAACAAATTGAAGAGAAAAACCGTGAACTTGACACCTTTGTATACCGGGTATCTCACGACCTGCGTGGCCCGGTATCGTCTTTGTTAGGCCTGCACAATATTGTGCAGAACGAAATTAAAGACCCGGATGCGCTGATGTACTTCAAAATGTACCACAGGCAAATAAGCAGGTTAAACAAGGTCCTGTCAGACCTGATTAATTTCACACGCATTAAAGAAGTAAAGCCCCAGCACAACCCAATTGACTTTAACAGGCTGGTGCAAGAGTGCCTGGAAGCCTACAGTTATGTGCCTAACTACCGCAACATAAAGTTTGAGCTAAATATTGACCCCCAGCTTGAGTTTTACAGCGACGAAAGTATTCTGAACAGTATACTACAAAACCTGCTTGAAAATGCCATGAAGTACATCAGGGGCAATGTAGTGCCATGTGTTACTGTAACCATTCAGGAAGATGCTGAAAACCAACAGTTAAACATTATTGTGGCCGACAATGGCATAGGTATTGAGCCTGAGTATCAAGTAAAAGTGTTTGAAATGTTTTTCAGGGCCAACGATACCATTGACGGTACCGGGCTGGGCCTGTACATCTTTAAAAATGCGGTTGATAAGCTTGGCGGTAACATTACGCTAAACAGCCAGGTAGGGCAAGGCAGCACTTTTCATGTGCGGTTGCCCATTAACAAACGGCAAAAGTTTTTGGGCCATTAATACCATAAACGGCCCCAATCTACCAGTACATACCTTAATAAAGAGCAGCCTCTAAGCTGCTCTTTATATTTTCGTAGGCTACTTACTGGCCAATGCCTGCTGCAAGGCTACTTTATTGGCCTTTACAATGGCTTCTACCTCTTTTGTTTGTATCGCTGCCGAAATAAACAAGGCCTCAAACTGCGAGGGGGCCAGGTAAATACCCTGCTCAAGCATGGCCCTGAAATAGCGGCCAAACAGCTCTGTATCACATGTTTTGGCACTGGCAAAGTCAACCACGGGCTGGTCAGAAAAAAACAGGCTAAACATACTGCCCAAATGGTTTATGGTGTAGTTCAGCCCCAACTGGTTCAGGTTTTCCTGAATGCCAGCCACAATGGCAGCCGTGTGGCTGTCAATAGTCTGGTATACTTCAGGGTTGCTGTTTAATGTGGTTAAAATGGCCAGACCTGCCTGCATGGCTACCGGGTTGCCAGAAAGGGTACCTGCCTGGTAAACAGGCCCTACGGGCGATACATAGTCCATAATTTCCTGCTTGCCCCCATAGGCCCCTACGGGCATGCCGCCGCCAATAATTTTGCCCAGGGTGCTCATATCGGGCACCACGCCCAGGCGCTCTTGCGCACCGCCCCTGGCCATGCGGAAACCCGTCATCACCTCATCAAAAATAAGTACAATCTGCTCACGGTCGCACAGCTGGCGCAGGCCTTCAAGGTAACCGGGCTGGGGCAGCACACAACCCATATTGCCTGCTACCGGCTCAAGAATAATAGCAGCTACCTGGCCTGGGTTGTTCTGCACCAACTGCTCAATAGCTGCCAAATCATTAAAGGGGGCCAGCAAAGTATCTTTGGCTGTACCTTCTGTTACACCGGGGCTATCGGGCGTACCCATGGTTATGGCCCCACTGCCCGCAGCAATCAAAAAGCTATCACCATGGCCATGGTAGCACCCTTCTATTTTAATAAACTTATCCTTACCAGTATAACCCCGGGCAACCCGTATGGCCGACATAGTGGCCTCGGTGCCTGAGTTAACCATGCGTACTTTCTCTACGCTGGGTACCATGCTACAAATCAGCTCGGCCATTTGCACCTCTGCCTCAGTAGGTGCCCCAAAACTGAGCGAATGCTCAATGGCTTCGGCCACTGCCTGCCTGATGGCCGGGTGGTTGTGCCCCAGTATCATAGGGCCCCATGAATTAATCAGCTCTATAAACTGGTTGCCGTCTACATCAGTCAGGTAGGCACCATTGGCCGACTTTATAAATAAAGGATCGCCACCTACGGCCTTAAAAGCACGTACGGGTGAGTTAACACCACCAGGTATACTGTGCTGGGCCTGGTTAAAAAGGGTTTGGCTTTGGGTTTTATTCATCATCTTCTGCTGCCTCAAGGCGTTGCTTTTTAATCTCTTCAATGGTCAGTGCCACAGGCTGGGCCTCTTCCAGCCGGTAAATGCCTATGTAGCGGTTATCATTACTGTTGCGGTAATCAAACCCCATTGAAAGGCCCACATTTTCCTGCTGACCATCACGCAGGGCATATTGAAAATAGCGGCCATGCCGGTACAGCATTTTACCTACAAAAGCTGTCAGGTCATACCCTGTACAGGCATTTTTACTGGGGTAATACGCATACTGCTTGCGGTACTCTTTAGTAAAGCGCTCATACCCTGCACTGTAAACATCTACAAAATTAACGCCCAGCATATACAGGTCTAACCGCTCAAGCTGCTCGTAACGCACCACCCGCAGGTTTAACCAGTCAGTAAACCCTATAATGGGTATGTTATCAGTACGGGCGGCAACGGCACTAATGCTGCTGGCCACCACCACCTGGTTAGTAGAAGCCACAAAAATATGCCCTATGCTGTCTTCAGCAATTTTGGGTCTTTCATCATCAGTATCAGCATCATATACCGCGGTAAGCACGTTATAAATTGACCGGGTAACAGACCGTTCAAGCTTGTGCATCTCTACCACTTGAAAGCCTGCGGCCTCAATGCTGGCTTTGTAATTGTAGGCCAGCAGTGAGTCACGCGCTGACTCACCATACACCACCAGACAATTTTTATTATCAAATGCTGCCTGAGCCAATTCAGCTGCCTTTTCGTATTTGGCGGTGGCACCAGCCTTATGCAAAAATGAATAGGGGTTATTGGCAATAATCTCTACGTTGTCAGATAAGGGGTTAATAATATTAATCTTATACGCCTGCGAAAACTGCTGCGCCAGGCCAATGGCATCAGCATACAACGGCCCCACAATCAGGTCCATTTGCTTCAGCTCATCTAAATCTAAAATAGCCGCCGTGGTGGCACTGTCACGGCGGGTATCATACGCATGCAGGGCAATATCAACGCCCTCAGCCTTTAAATCTTCAGCAGCCAGTTGCATGCCCTCATACAACTCCATCACAAAGCCTTTTCTGTTTCTACGAAAGGGGTTGCCCTGATCAATCAAAAAAGGCAGCAACACTGCCACATGGTAGGTGTCTTTTTTGACTGAGCGCTCCTGGTCTACTACATCATAAGCCTGTGCATTTAGCTTAAACCTGGTTACAATATCATTTAGTAGCTGCCTGTCTTGTTGGGTAAATGGCTGGGCCACAATTTGTTTGGCCTTGGCCACAGCCACGCCTTTATCTTTGGGGTACAGGGCGTAAAGGCTGTCTACCATAGTGGCGTCAGTTACCTGAGCCAGAAAGCCCGATTTCATTGGGCTGGCCACTTGTAGTAGGCTCTTATCTTCAATCTGGTTAAAATAGCGCAGGCCCTGGGCAGGGTTGCCCTCTTCAAAATACAGACGCGATAACCAAAAGTGTACATCATCTATAGCCCGCCAGTCGGGGTAGCGGTCAATAATTTGCAAAAACATATTTTTGGCTACCTGTGGCTCGCCGGCATGGTAGGCGGCATACCCATAATAAAACGAAGCATACCGCTGGTAGGGGTTGCCAGCTTCATCACCAGCCTGCGTCAAAGGCCTAAAACCCTCTTTGGCCAGGTTGTACTTGCCCTCATCTAACCACAGCTTGGCATTATTAAACTGTTCCTCAAAGCTGCCCCCAGCTTGCGCATGCAGTGCGGGCAGTATTGGCCCTGATAACAACAAGGCCAAAAGCATACTTGAGTAGGTCACAATACGGCTAAGCATCAGTCAGAGGTTTTGGTGAAAGTAGTAAGTAAATACCTGGTAATAAAGGGCAGTGCTATTCCCATTCAATGGTAGCTGGTGGTTTACTGCTAATGTCATACACCACACGGTTTACGCCTTTTACCCGGTTAATAATTTCGTTCGATACCATGGCCAGAAAATCATACGGCAGGTGGCTCCAGTCGGCCGTCATCCCGTCAACACTGCTTACTGCACGCAGGGCCACCACATTATCATAGGTGCGTTCATCGCCCATAACGCCTACTGACTGCACTGGCAGCAACATGGCACCGGCCTGCCACACGGCATCATACAGGTTGTGCTTTTTCAGGCCTTCAATAAATATATGGTCTACCTCTTGCAGTATGGCCACCTTTTCAGGCGTAATATCACCCAGAATACGAATAGCCAGGCCAGGCCCCGGAAACGGATGCCGCCCCAGTATGTGCTGGCCAATTTCAAGCGTGCGGCCCACACGGCGCACCTCATCTTTAAACAGGGTATTCAGCGGCTCAACCACCTTCAGGTGCATGCGCTCGGGCAGGCCACCCACGTTGTGGTGCGATTTGATGGTGGCAGAGGGGCCTTTGACTGATACCGATTCAATGACATCAGGGTAAATGGTGCCCTGCCCCAGCCACTTCACTCCTTCTATTTGGTGGGCTTCAGCATCAAATACATCAATAAACGCCTTGCCAATGGCCTTGCGTTTGGCTTCTGGCTCGGTTACGCCTTTCAAGGCATCGTAAAACACCTTGCGAGCATCTACTCCCTTAACATTCAGCCCCATATGCTGGTA
>CAZXTW010000323.1:0-6950 GCA_964643525.1 uncultured Roseivirgaceae bacterium | reverse complement strand
TTGTATGCAGTGAATGCCGGCGGCACGCCATGGATGGAAGGCTGCCTGAACACGGGTGAGTACTATATGACCCTTACCGGCTGCCACGTAACCTCACTGCCTGTAACGCCACGTGTTGAACTGATCAGCAATGAGGGCGACCTGTGTGACTTCCCGGCGCAAGTGAGCGTTAGTGCCAAAAACACCAAGTTTACCGGATCGTTGGTGATTGACTGCCACAGCTGGGGCGATGACTTTGGCGAGGCCGGCCTCACCAACACTGGCTGTTTCTTTGAAGGCTCAGCCAACAGCTTTGATGAAGACCTGCTGGACGAGCAGCTGATCAAATCATCATGGTACAAATTTACCGTGGGTGACATAGGCCAGAGCAACCTGCGCTTTGAAATCAACTTCCGCAACACCACCAACCGCTTTGTATCGCCAGATGATGTAAAGTACCGTGTACTGTACGGCAAGTGCGATGCCATGACACCCGGCGAGTGCCAGAACAGCATTAACCAGTACTTTGAGTTAGAGTGTATGCCTGAGCAGACCGACTATTACATACAGGTGGTGACGCCCAGGGATGTACGTGGTGTGGTAGATGTATCAATTACAGCTACTGAGCCTCAAAACCCCAGCTGTACCCCACCAGACTTAAGCAATGTACTGGCTGAGTTTGAGCCAGCCAACGGTTGTGAAGGCGATGAGCTGTGCTTTGTGAACCTGAGCAGCCAGGGCAGCCAGATTACCTACCATTGGGACCTGGGCGATGGCACCACCAGCACCGAGCTGGCCCCCTGCCACCGCTATGCCGTGACCAACAGCATACAGCAGTATGATGTAACCCTGACCGTTACTGACAATGCCACGGGCAAATCTGAGTTGATTACCAAAACAATAGATACCTACCCGCCGGTAGATGCCACCCTGGCTTTTGACTTTGCTGGCAAGCAGCCCGGCCAGAAAATTGTACCGCCCGGCACGGCCATTAACTTCTTTTCTAATGCAGTGAATGCTGATGCCAGTACGCTGTACGAGTGGGATTTTGACAATGATTCAGTTTATGCCACCTCGTTTACTGCCAACCCAACCAATATTGCCTACCGGGCTACTGATGCCGGCTCGCGTTTGGTAGAGTTAAAAGTGATTAACGGTACCTGTGAGCGTGAATACCACGACACCTTGCTTGTGCTGAACAGCATAGTAGCCACGCAAACCGTATGCCCTGGCCAGGAGGTAACCCTGGAGGCACCTGAAGGGGCCAACAGCTACGTATGGAGCACCGGCCAGTTGGGCCGCATCATTACCGTGGCCCAGGCAGGTACCTTTACCGTAACAGCCAATTATGGCCTGGGCATTGCCGTGACTGATACCATGCGGGTGGTGCATTACGAGGTGCCTACAGTTGAAATGGGCGATACCATTACCCACTGCCCTGGTGAGCCTGTGGTACTGGATGCTTCTGTGAACAGCCCTTTAGCCACCTACCTGTGGAACACCGGCGAAACAACGCCTGTAATATCCGCACTGACTGACCGCAACTATGTGGCCATTGTCACCACGGGAGATGGGTGTACCACTTACGATACTGTGGTGGTAGCCACAGAAAACAACCTGGTGGTAGACCTTGGCCCCGACCTGAGCGCCTGCTCTGGCGATTCTTTAACCATTGATGCCGGTATACCGGGCATGAGCTACCTGTGGAATAATGGGGCTACTACCCAAACCATTAAAATGGGCAGCTCGGGCAGAGTATCAGTTACAGTAACCACTGACAGGGGTTGCTTTGGCACCGATGCCTTGAATGTAACCATTGAAGATGAACTGTTGGTTGACCTTGGGGGCGACCGTGCGCGCTGCCCTGGCGAAACCATTACCCTGGATGCTGGCATTGACAATGCCACCTACATGTGGAGTTCAGGTGCTACTACCCGTACCATAGAAATTAGTGAAGCGGGTACTTACCATGTTGATGTTGTTTCGAACAGCGGTTGTAGCGGTGCCGGTAGCGTAACCATTACCGATGCCCCTGAGCTACAGGTAAACCTTGGCCCCGACCGCAACATCTGTACTGGCAGCCAGGCCATATTAGATGCAGGCATTGCCAACGGCACTTACTTATGGAGCACCGGTGAAACCACCCGTACCATTGCTGTAAGCCAGGCCGGTGTGTATACCGTACAGGTAACCAACAACATTGGTTGTAGCGGCACTGATATAATTGCAGTGAACGTATTGCCTGTGCCTGAGCTTGACAATATTGAAGAGGTAACGGTTTGCGCGGGCCAATCGGCCACCATCAGTGCAGGCCTCAGCGGTGCACAGGCTTACCAATGGAACACCGGCCACCGCACCGAAACCATTACTGTGAACCGGGCGGGCACTTATACTGTAACGGTTACTAATGCCAACGGCTGCAGCACCACTGATGAAATCACTGTGCATGTAGACCCTGCCCCGGTAGGAGCCTTGCCAGCCACTATGGTTGCCTGTGTCGATGAAACACTAACCCTTACCGCGGGTGCCGGGGCAGTAGCCTACTTATGGAACAACGGCGCCACTACCCAGTCAATTACTGTGGCAGCCAGTGGCCAGTACAAAGTTGATATGACCACTGACTTTGGCTGTGTAATCAGTGACAGCACTGAAGTGCTGTTTAACACGCCACCCCAGCCAGACCTGGGCAATGATGTAACCCTTTGCGCCGGCCAGGTGGCCCTGCTTGATGCAGGTGCAGGTTATGCTACCTATGCCTGGAGCAACGGAGCCACCACCCGCACCGTAAATGCCACCATTGCAGGGACCTATACCGTGACCGTGACTGACGCTTACGGTTGCCAGGGCACTGATGCGGTAGTGGTGCAGGTAAACGACGTGCCTGAGTTTACCCTGGGCAATAACCTGACGGTATGCCCCGGCGGTACGGCCACCCTCAGTGCCGGTGTTACCGGCAGCTACCTGTGGAATACGGGGGCTACTACCCAGGCCATAACTGTGGGTACTGGCACCTACAGCCTAACGGTTACCAATGCCAGTGGCTGTACCTATACTGACCAGATTACCATTGCCGAAGGGGCTGCCCTGGCGTTTGACCTGGGCAGTGATATGGGCATTTGCACTGGCGAAACTGCTACACTTACTGTACCAGCCAACGGCACCTACCTGTGGAATACAGGGGCCACCACCCAGTCAATTACGGTAAGCAATGCCGGTAAGTATTGGGTAGAGGTAACCGGAGCAGCAGGCTGTAGTGGCACTGACACAATAAACGTGGCAGTGAATGACCTGCCCTTGGTTGACCTGGGCAGCACCAAAACCATTTGTGCTGGCGGTATGGTAGAAATTACTGCCCCAGCGGCACAGGCTTATGCCTGGAGCAACGGGGCCATTACCCAGTCTATTACAGTAACCCAGCCTGGTAACTATGCTGTGACGGTAACCAACGCCAACGGCTGTACGGCCACTGGCAACGTTGATGTGACTGAACTGGCCCTACCCACCTTTACACTTGACAACCCAAGTGTTTGTGCCGGGCAAACCACCACACTAACTGCCCCCATAACGGGCACCTACTTGTGGAGCACCGGGCAAACTACCCAGTCAATCACCGCAGGTGCGGGCACTTACAGCCTTACCGTAACCAATGCCAATGGCTGTAGCTATACCCAACCAGTGGTGGTGATTGAAACGCCGCTGCCTGCTTTTGACCTGGCCGATGTAGGCATTTGCCAGGGCCAAAGTGCTATGGTAAGCGCACCCATAGCGGGCACTTACCTGTGGAGTATCCCGACAGGGTCGGGACAGGCCTTTGCCACTACGCCTGCTATTACTGTAGATGCGGGTACCTACAGCCTCACGGTAACCAGTGGCACCGGCTGTAGCTATACTGACCAGTTTATGGTGGTAGAAACGCCATTGCCGGTATTTGACCTGGCCAACCGCAGCATTTGCCCTGGTGAAACTGTCACGCTCACCTCGCCATTGGCGGGTACCTACCAATGGAGCACCGGCAACACCACCCAAAGCATTACGGTAGGGGCGGGCACCTATGCCCTAACCCTGACCAATGCCGTAGGTTGCACCTTTACTGATACCGTAGTGGTAACTGAAAATGAAGCACCCGTATTTGACCTGGGCCATGACCTGACCGTATGTACAGGCACCACCGCTACCCTGGCGGCCAGTGCAACAGGCACTTACCTGTGGAACACAGGGGCCACCACCCAGTCAATTACAGTGGGGGCGGGCAGCTACAGTGTAACCGTAACCGCACCGGGTGGCTGCACCTATACAGACTCAGTCACAGTAACCGAAGGTTCAGAAATGGCCTTTGACCTGGGCACTGACCTTGACCTGTGTGCCAATGAAACAGTTACGTTAACTGTACCGATTGACGGCACCTACCTGTGGAGCACTGGCGAAACCACCAGAGCCATTACCGTTACGGCTACGGGCACCTATGGGGTGCAGGTAACCAGCGCAACAGGCTGTACAGGTACCGATACCATTGCAGTAACCATACATGATCCGCTGGTGGTTGATTTAGGCAGCAACGCCACCATTTGTGCCGGCACTGGCCTGGAAGTGACCGCCCCTGAAGCAGCCCGCTATGTGTGGAGCAACGGGGCCGATGTGCAAAGCATTACCGTAACCCAGCCAGGCACTTACAGTGTAACCGTAACAGATGCTTATGGTTGTACAGCCAGTGGTAGCATAACCGTAAATACTGATGAAGTGCCTGTGTTTAGCCTGGGCGATGCCATTGCCATATGCCCAGATGAGCAGACAACACTTTCAGCACCGGTAGCGGGTACTTACCTATGGAGCACCGGCGCCACTGACTCAAGCATTGTGGCAACAGCCGGTACCTACTGGCTAACTGTAACCAATGCTGCCGGCTGCAGCACAACAGACAGCATAACCATTAATGAGTGGCCCCTGCCTGTATTTAACCTTGGGCAGGACAGAACCATCTGTGCTGGCCAAACAGTTACATTAACCGCCCCAATTGCGGGTACGTACCTATGGAGTACTGGCGAAACAACATCTTCTATTGCTGTTGGCCAGGGTGACTATTACCTGACAGTAATTGGCCACAACGGTTGCACTTATACTGATTCTGTAACCGTATTCGAAACGCCACTGCCGGTATTTGACCTGGCTGATGTAACTGTATGCCAGGGCCAGTTGGCCGTGTTAGAGGGGCCAGCCGCCGCTGTTTACCAGTGGAATACCGGAGCAACCTCACAGGCAGTTACTGTAACGGCCGGCACGTACTGGCTAACCGTAACCAGTAATGAAGGTTGTACTTACACTGATACGGTAACGGTTACTGAAGCACCCCTGCCGGTATTTGATATTGCTGATACTACGGCATGCCAGGGTGGAACCGTAACCCTAACCGCCCCGCTCAGTGGCACTTACCAGTGGAATATCGCCACCGGGCCGGGACAGGCCTTTGCCACAACACCGGCCATTCAAGTTGGGGTAGGGCTGTTTACGCTTAACCTTACCAACGCCCAGGGCTGTACATTTACTGACACCGTGCGCGTAACAGAAGCCCTGCCAACACCATTTACCCTTGGTAATGACATTGGGCTGTGCGCAGGCACAGCAGCAACGCTGGCACCAGAACAGGCTACCCTGGGCTATTACCTGTGGAGCACCGGTGATACCACCCCTACCATTACCGTAGAAACGGCAGGCACCTACTGGCTTGAAATTACCAATGCGGCCGGTTGTACCTTGACTGATACCGTTTTGGTTGAGGTGTACGACCCTGTAAGTGTTGACCTTGGTGTTGACTTGCAAATTTGCCCTGACAGTACTCTGGTATTAGATGCCGGGGCCGGTTTCAGCGCATATGCCTGGAATACCCCGACTGGGTCGGGCCAGGCCGGAGCCACCACCCAAACCATTACAGTAGCTGCCCAGGGTACTTACACTGTGCTGGCTACTGCCGCAAATGGCTGCCAGGCTACTGACTCGGTTGTGGTTACAGCGGCAGACTCACTGGCTTGTGGCTATGACCAGTGCAGTGCCGTAAACGCACTTGACCTGGGCCACGATGTGTATACCTGTGATGTGCAACCTGAGGGTGGCGAACTGCTGTTTGTAGTAGGCGACCCAAATAACCTGCCCAGCGGTGATGCTGCCATTAAAGCAGAGGTAGAGTCTATCGGGTTTAATGTACAACTGGTAGATGATGACGTATTGCTGACTTCAGATGCAGACAATAAAGACCTGATTCTGGTTTCTGCCACCATTAAGTCTGCTAAGGTGGTAGAAAAGCTGACCCATATACCAGTGCCGATTATTTGCTGGGAGGCCTTCTTGTATGATGACCTGAAGATGACAGGTGACAGTGCCCACGTTGACCATGGCTCTGGCTCATCATCAGTAACAAGTATCAACATCAGCGGGGCAGGCCACCCTCTTGCTGCAGGGTTTAGCGGCAATACAACCATTTATAATGCTGGAGAAAGGTTGTATTACGGGGTGCCCAATGCCAACGCAGTGGTGATTTCAGAACATAGCGGCAAGGCCATTTACTTTGCCTATGAAGCAGGTGCGCAATTGTTTGGCGGGTTTACCGCCCCGGCAAAACGCATTGGGTTTTACTTGTTGACTAATAATGACAACACCACCCACCCCAACACCTACACCATGCTGAAAGCCGCCTGCCGGTGGGCCATAGAAGCTGGTGAACCGCAGCCGGTTACCTTAGATGCCGGCCTGGCAGACCAGGGCGTGGCCTACCTCTGGAATACCGGGGCCACCACCCGTACCATACAAACCAGCGGCTTTGGTCAGTACTGGGTGCAGGTAGCCAACCTTGATGGTTGCATTGCCACAGATACGGTGAACCTGTTGAACGGCAACACCATTCAAACCAACCTGGCAGACAGCTATAGCCTATGCACCAACGGCACGTTAACGCTGGGTACAGGCTTGCATGGCCTAAGTCA
>CAZXTW010000322.1:0-6964 GCA_964643525.1 uncultured Roseivirgaceae bacterium | reverse complement strand
ACCTGTCACGTATGCCGTTTGGGTCAGTTCTATACAAAGTATATGCTATGAAACTACACCCAACGGTGCTTGCATTCTGTACAGCACTGGCCGGTGGTTCAGGAAACCTGAACTCAAAGTGAAAGGTATACCCCCCACAAGAAAACTCTTTAGTATACATAATATACTTGTTTTAGGTGTTGTTGTGATGTGTGGCAGTAACTGCCCGCAGGTGCAAAAAAGCTAAAGCCCAGACAATGGGCTTTAGCTAATAGTAACAGTAAAACCTACTGTGGTACCAGGGTAAATTTATACGGCTGTGCGTTGGGGCCAGAGCCACCACCAGTCAAAATCAACTGTGCCTTGTTTAAACCCAATAATGAAAAGCTTTGGTTCACGCTACTCAAAATGGCTGAGTTAATGAACTCGCCTTCTTCAATTTGCGATACCACACCTACCCAAATGGTGGGCTTAAACTCAAATACAGCCTTTTGCTGGGGCGATACGCCGGTTTTACAAGCCAGCAATCTGCCATCACGGAAAATACAGGCATCTGTTGAACCTACGTTAAGCAGGTTCCTAACCTCTACCTCAGTAGAGCTGGAAGAAGCCTGAGCCGTCAATGACAATGAGCTGCCCGAGGGTGATTCATCAACTGCCCAAGATTGGCCATTCACAGCATACTCCAGGTTTGACATGTTTCCCCATGAATCTCTGGCACCTACTTGAAACTGCATGGGGTACACAAACTCATGCGTCCAGCCACGACCGCAGTTTTCAATAACACGCCAGGCTACGGCAAGCTCATCAAAATTGGTAGCCACATTTTTCTGAAAAATGACCACACTTGAATTGTTCATGTCATTCGACTGATTGACAAAGGTAATTTGAACTCCATCCATTGTTCTTAAATGTTTGAGTTATAAAGTTTTTTGATTGTTAAACCCGGACTTGAATTGAGGGGCCGGTTCATTGCCCTGTCTGTGTCATAAATTGAATGGCCATTACAACTAACTGACACCTCAAAGTTGCAGTAATTATAGCAGGGGTTTAAGGGTATAAAAACCCTTAAGCAAAAACAGGTACAAATACCTGTTTTTGCTTTTCAGTTAACTCTACTGGTAGTTGTTACACTTTAATCACCTCAAAGCTAAAGGGTTGTGCATTGGGGCCTGTACCACCCCCGGTTAATATAATTTTGATGCTGGTGAGGCTGGTTAGTGAAACCTGCTGGTGGATGTTACTCAATATGGCAGAGCTAATAAACTGCCCTTCTTCAACCTGTGACACTACCCCCACCCAAATTACCGGGGTAAATTGAAACACAGCTTTTTGCTTAGGTACAATTCCTGTTTTTTTGGCCAGCAGCAGGCCATCTCGGTATACGCATGCATTCATTGAGCCGGCAGCAAAGTTATTTTGTATTTCAACCTCTTGCAGGCTCGCCGCTGGTTGGCTGGCCAGCGACAAGCTGCTGCCTGCATCAGCCTGATTAACCTCCCATCGCTGGCCATTGATGGAATAGTGGCGGTCAGAGCGGTTGCCGTATGCATCTTCTACACCCACTTCAACATCTAAGGGATAAAAAATTTCGTAGGTCCAGTTGCGGCCCATATTTTTAATAACACGCCAGGCCACAGCCAATTCGCCAAGGTTAGCCGCTACATTTTTCTGGAGAATGACCAGGCTTGAGTTATTTGTGTCGTTCGATTGATTGACAAAGGTAATTGTAACACCATTCATGGTTTTAATGGTTAGGTTTTAAACCCGGGCTTTACTCAGGGGCCGGGTAGTTGCCCTTTTTACTATTTTGGTTGTTTGTATTGCTATTGGTAAGGTGCCTGAATTGGGCCATTTAGCTCGGCGGTAAGGCTATTTTTTTGTACAGCTGCAATTGATCCAGCTGAATAATTTTGTTCAACACGGCATATATCACCAGCCCGGCAGTGTTTTTGGCTCCGGTTTTTTCAATTAGCTTGTTGCGGTGGCCGTCAACGGTGCGCTTGCTAATGCTCAGGGCATCGGCAATTTGGTGGTTGGTGTACTGCTCGCAAATGAGGCGCAGCACTTCTGTTTCACGCCGGGTCAGGGGCTCTTGCGCATTAAATATGCTAAACACATACTGCGGTTTTCGCATATAGGCTACTATATGCTTATGGTCAGTATCAGTCAGGTACAAGCCGGCTTCTACTACGGTATATATGGCCTGTATTAAGTTTTGTATGGCGGTGGCCTTAGGTAAAAAAGCATGCACCCCCAGCTTAAAAATGTACCCTATATAATTGTAGCTGTAGTAAGATGAAAGCACAATTAGCTTGAGGTGGGGGCTGTCCTGACTCAGCTGCTTGGCCACCTCAATACCGTTTAAAGGGGTCATTTTTAAATCGAGCAATACTACGTGTGGGTGCTTCTTTGCGGCCGTGTTGCCCAGGTAGTGCAGCAATTGCTGGCCATTAGCAAAGGTGGCTGCCACCTCTACACCATCTACCTGGGCCAGCAGGGCCAGTAGGCCCTCACGAAACAATTGTTCGTCATCAGCAATGACAATCTGTATGGCTCCGTTCATGGCACTATGGCTATTAGTTGCACCCCGCGCCCTATCTGGGTGGTTATGCGGTGGGTAGCCTGCAAAGCCCGCAGGCGGTTATTGATTTGCGGCAGCCCATGGCCCTTTGCAACTTCACTTGGGGGGTGATAACCAATACCATCGTCGGCCAGGTAAAGCAACAATACACCTTGATAGGGCCTAAGCCAGATGGTAAGCTGGTGGGCCTGCGCGTGCTTAATGGTATTATTGGTAAACTCCTGCACAATACGCAGTAGCTGCAACGCCTTATATTGTTCAAGGGGGTGGGGAGGCAGGCTGCAACTGTAATGTACCTGGTACATTTGGCTTAGTTGCAGCACCAGGTCGTCAAGTACAGCTGCCAAACCAAAGTATTGTAGCATTGGTGGGTATAAATTGTAAGCCAGCTGTTGGCTGGTATCTATCACCTCTTGCACCATATTTTTCAGATTGTCTTTTTGGCCAGCTTTTTCATGCCCAAGGCAAAACTGTATAACTTGTAGCTTGCTGCCCAGGGCATCGTGCAGCTCGCTGGCCAGACGTTGCCGCTCCTGCTCTTGCGCCTGGTAAGCCACCTGGGTTAAGGCCAATTGATGGGCAATATGCCAACGGTGCTTTAACACCCTATAACCTGCATAAAATAAACCTGCTAGTAAACTACTAATCAGAAAATGATAAATAAACTCCATAATACTGCACACATAATAATTATTACTTAATTCATGCACAGCAACCCACATGCAAATAAAAGACAAAAAGAGAGTGCTTAATCAGTTGAAATATACAGCCAAAAATAACAGACATTTTCACGATTGCCCATAGTATCTTCTGAGGGTTTTCGTCTCATCAAATATGCCAATGGCAGCACATCAATACCAATGAGGCATACCTAGTCATATTTGCTGAATACTGTTACGGGCAGGCAATTGGTGAAATAATTTTGGCAACACCAGCCCTGCGTTGTACTTTCAGCCAGTCATAACCGCACTACACAACAACCAACAAGCATGAAGCTCAAAACAGAAAGAATTGCCACCCTGTTAAATGATATTGAAACCATTATTGAGGCCCTGAAAAAGGCCGAGCGTAAAAAAAAGCCACTCATAGCCCAGGTAACTGATACCTACCGCCACAGCGCGCGCAACCTTATTCATTACAAGGCGCTGCGTAAGTTTGATTTACGTAAAATACAAAAAGAGCTTGAGCAGCTGGGCCTCTCGCGGCTGGCCCGGGCCGAAGGGCACGTACTGGCCAGCCTGCTGCAAATACGCTATGTGCTGCAACGGCTGGCCAACCCCAATGAAGCCCGGCACAAAAAGCCAAAGCTGTCAATCAAAAGCGGCAAAAAAAAGCTGGCCACCCATACCAGGGCACTGCTGGGCTACCGCAGCAAAGGGCGGCGCGTGCGCATTATGGTTACCCAGCCCACTGAAGCAGCCCATAATTACGAGCTGGTGCACAATATGGTTAAGCGCGGCATGAACTGCGCCCGCGTAAACTGCGCCCATGACGATGCTGCGGTTTGGCAAAAAATTATCAGCAATGTAAAACGGGCCGCTGCTGCTGAAGGGCGCCAGGTGCAGATTACTATGGACCTGGCCGGGCCCAAGATACGCACCGGCGCCATTGTGCCGGGGGCCAGGGTGCGCAAGTTTACCCCAGAGCGCAATGAAATGGGGCATGTCATTAGCCCCGCCCTGATTGTGCTGGTGCCTGCCCTGACTGAAGAGTCAGAGCCCAACACCCTGCCAGTAAGTGGTGAATGGATGCAACAACTGGCTGTGGGCGATAAGCTACGCGTGAAAGATACACGCGACAAAGACCGCACCCTGAAGGTAATACAGGTTACTGAGCATGAGGTACTGGTTAATTGTTATGATACCTCCTACCTGGGTACGGGCACTGTACTGGTGCCACAAAAGGCTGGCAGCCAACCCTGCCCGGTAGGCCAGCTGCCCCCCATACAACAATCAATACTGCTGCGCACCAACGACCGCATTACCATACACAAAGACCCCACACCCGGTGAGCCTGCCCGCTTTGATGAAGACGGCAACCTGCTGCAACAGGCCCATATTTCATGCCAGCTGCCCGAGGTATTTGCCGCAGTGAAGGCGGGTGAAGCCATTTTGTTTGACGACGGCAAAATTGAAGGCCGCATTGAAAGTGTAGCCCCCGAAAGCTTTGAGGTACTGATCACCCGCGCCAAAGCAACCGGCGATAAGCTCAAGGCTGAAAAGGGCATGAACTTCCCCACAACCGATATAGGCATTAGTGGCCTAACGGCCAAAGACCGGCAAGACATGCAGTTTGTGGCCCGCCATGCCGATGTGGTTAACTTTTCGTTTGTAAACAGTGCGCAGGATGTTGAAGAGCTGCTTGAGTTATTTGAAAGCCTGGGTGCCACCAATAAACTAAGCATTATTTTAAAAATTGAAACGCGCCGTGCCTTTGATAACCTGACTGAAATATTGCTTACTGCCATGAAGGTGCATTATGTAGGGGTAATGATTGCCCGGGGCGACCTGGCCATTGAAACCGGTTGGGACAATATAGGCTGGGTGCAGCAAGAGGTGCTGGCCATGTGTAACGCCGCCCATATACCCGTGGTGTGGGCCACCCAGGTACTTGAAAACATGGCCAAAAAAGGCCTGCCTTCACGGTCTGAAATTACCGATGCCACCACCTCGCTCAAAGCCGAATGCGTTATGCTCAATAAAGGGCTGTTTATTGGGCGTGCCATTGGCTTTTTAGACCATATACTCACCAATATGGAGCAGTACCAGGACAAAAACAAAGCCATGCTGCCACAGCTTGAAAAGCTGCTGCCCGGTTAAGCAGCATCTGCTGCTGCCTTAGCCTTCTTTTTAAGGCCAAACAGCGGCCTTAAAAAGGGCACACGGCAAATAACCCCCTCATACAGCAGCCATGACACCCCAAAGGTACCCACCACCATTATGGCCATTTTCAGGCCATAATGCATGGGGTGGTGCATTAACCAATAGCCAAGTAAAATGGTAATGGTCTGGTGTACAATATAAAAGGGGTACACGGCCTGGTTGCGGTAAGCTATTACCCTGCTGGGGCGGTTCAGGTAGCGGGCGCTCAGCCCAAGTACAACCAACACCCAGGCCCACATATTTAAGGTTTTGAACAGGGGCTTTAGCACTTCAAGCTGGCCGGTAATTAAAACATACAGCAAGCCCCCAAAGCACAGCAGGCCCACTGCCAGGTTTACCGTTAAAGTACGTTGCAGGGCTGGCCAAAAGGCATCTTTAATAGCCACAAACAAAAAGCCGGCAACAAACAGCAAAAAGAAATGTACCAGGGCGTACCAATCGCCCACCAGCGCTCGGGTAGGCGGAAACAGGGGCTCCAGAAACGCCTCGGCTGCCATCAGTGGCAGCGTAAGCAGGTACAGGCTAAGCGAGGCCTTTTGTACCAGGCCCTGTAGCCAGGCTACTACCCGGTTGCCGGGTTTTCTCAGCCTCAAAAACAGCGGGGCAGCTATGATTGACATCAAAAGCAGGTAAGGCAAAAACCACAGGTGGTGCCAGCTCAGGTTGCCCTGTGGGTAAATGCCCGTAGTAAAAGTCTGGGGGTAATACTGCACATACCCCAGCGTAGTGTCACCACTGGCCAGCCGCTCAACATACACCTGCGGGGGCACAATAAGCAACATGCCCACTACCAGCGGCACAAACAGCCGCTTAAAGCGCTCGGCCATATATTGCCCGCCTGTTTTGTTTGACAGGGCAAAGCGGGTGCCCATGCCTGATACCACAAACAGTATGGGCAGGCGCCATTGGTTTAAAAACAACATGGGGTACTGCACCCACGCCACAAGCTCGATGTTTTTAATATGCCAGCCCCAGGGCACAAAAAACATACCTACGTGGTATAGAATAAGCAGGTCAAACACCAGCACCCTTACCCAGTCAATATCATAGCGCCTGTTGGTGGCGGTGTTCAGTTCGTTACGTTGTGTCATAATTGTGCCATACTTGTGCTGCATGAATTGCAGCGGCAATTAGGCAGTTTCAGCCGTGAAATGCAACTGAAAGCCGCTCCAAAAGCAGCATCAAGCAGGCGGGTGGCTTTGGCTGGTGTGCCTAGTCAGGCTCGCTGGTGCTTGGTCATGCCGCCCATCACCAGGCGCATCACCCTTATTTTACCCCAGCGGGGCAGGGTACGCAATGAGCCTACCAGAAACTTGGTTAAAAAGCCCGGCAAAACGGTTGTACGGCGGCCCAGGGCATTAAGTATGGGGGCAGCTACTGCAGCAGGGGTCAGGGCCTTGCCCATATTCATATTGGCTCTTTTGCCAAAGCCCGTTACCACAGGGCCAGGGGCAGCTGCCAGCACATCAACGCCCAATGGCTTCAGTTCAAGGGCCAGGGCTTCGGCCAGCGACTGCAC
>CAZXTW010000321.1:0-6968 GCA_964643525.1 uncultured Roseivirgaceae bacterium | reverse complement strand
AGCCCCTGGGCATAGGTAATGATAAAACCTGCGTGCAGTGCCTGCTCAACCAATGCCACTAAAGCATCTGCACTGGGGGCGTTGGCTACTTCAGGTGCCGCAAACAGCACTGCGCCCTCTTTCCTGTCAGCCTTAAATGATGAAAGGGCACGCATGGTTACCGCACTGTCAATTGTAGGAATGGGCATACCCAAATCCATGGCGTTCTGTGAAGTCCATTTGCCTGTACCCTTCTGCTTGGCCTTATCAAGAATCTGGTCTACCAGGTGGCCCTCAGCCAGGTCATCTTTCTGGGCAAAAATGGCGGCAGTAATCTCTACTAAAAATGATTGCAATACCCCCTCATTGTATTTACTAAATACCTGGTGCAGCTGCTCATTGTTCAGTTTACCAATGGTGGCCAGCAGGTCATACGCTTCAGATAGCATTTGCATCAGGCCATACTCTATGCCGTTGTGCACCATCTTCACATAATTACCGGCCGATTTTGGCCCCAGGTAGGTTACACAGGGCTCACCATTTACCTTGGCAGCAACCGCCTCCAGAATGGGCTGCACTAACAACCAGGCAGCATGCGGACCACCCGGCATAATACTGGGGCCAAAGCGGGCACCTTTGGCCCCGCCAGAAACACCTACCCCCATAAAATGAATGCCCTTTTCAGTCAGGTATGCTTCACGCCTGTTGGTATCAGTATAAAATGAATTGCCCCCGTCAATCACCAGGTCGCCCTCGGCCAAATGCGGCAACAATGAATCAATCACAGCGTCAACAGGCTTACCGGCTGGCACCAGCAGCATAATTTTCCTGGGTGCGGCTAGCATGGCTACAAACTGGGCGGCATCGGTAGTGCCGTCAACGGTTTTGCCCTGGCCTTCAGTTCGTAAGGCGGCTACTTTGTCGGGGTCAGTATCCAACCCACAGGCTGAAAAGCCATTGTCGGCCACATTCAGGATAAAGTTTCGACCCATTACCCCAAGGCCTACCATGCCAAATGCATATTTTACGTCACTCATAGGGTACTCTAGTTATTTTTAGGTGTGGTAATTTGTTCTAATGCAATGATCTTATCAAGGCGCCGCTGGTACTTCTCGCCCCCCTGGTAGTTAGCTTCAAGAAAAGAGTTTACAATTTCAAGGGCCAGCGCAACCCCGGTAATGCGCCCGCCAAGGCAAATTACATTCATATCGTCATGTTCAACACCCTGGTGGGCAGAGTAGGTATCAGTCACCAACGAGGCCCTGATGCCAGCTACTTTATTGGCCGCAACAGAGGCACCAATGCCGCTGCCACAAATGGCAATACCACGGTTTACCTCACCCCCCTGCACTGCCCGTGCCAAAGGAATAATGTAATCAGGAAAATCATCAAGGGGGTCTAACTCATACGCACCATAATCTTTAAACGTAACCCCGGTTTGCTCTAAAAATGAGGCTATGGTCTGTTTTAATTCATACCCGCCATGGTCACATGCTATACCTACTTTCATAATGGTTTTCCGGTGTTTATGCTTGCCCGTTCAAGCTTTTTGAAAGTCATTCACTCAACAGGCAATATAGTATTTTTCGTGTGGGCAAGTGTTCAATGGTTTTAACTTTTTATTAATTCGGCCCTTCTTCCATCATTATATATCTTCAAACGTTGCCTTTTTCAAAAAACTTCAATAACTCTACGGCCAAATGTGGGCTGTGCCATGGTATACCATGCAATGAGCACAGGCCCCACGCAAGCACTAAACCATCAGGTGCTGTATTAGCTTCATGTAAATTCCATGTACGCCTTTAAAACACACACACATGAAACAAGTTGAAGACCACATACTGGTAATTTTCGGTGCTTCCGGAGACCTTACCCAACGTAAGTTAATCCCCTCGGTATTTGATCTGTGCAAAACTGACTACCTACCAGATAATTTTGCTGTTTTGGGTGTGGGGCGTACCAACTTGAGCGATGAAGATTTTCGAGACAAGATGGTATACAGTAATGAGCATGCGGCTACAAAAGCAGAAAATAAGGCTGAGCTAGACCGCTTTGCGGGCATGTTGCATTACCAGGCAATGGATACCAAGGCAAGTGACAGTTACCGGACCCTGAAAGAGCGGCTGGCTGTTTTGTGCCAGTCATGCAACACCAAGGCCAATTACATATTCTATATGTCAACCCCGCCCAGCTTGTTTGAAATCATAGCCAGAGAATTGCATGGGCAGGGCCTGGCCAATGAGGCCGACGGCTGGAAGCGCCTTATTGTTGAAAAGCCTTTTGGGTATGACCTGCAATCGGGCAAATCATTAAACCGCAGCCTGTTAAGCTATTTTGATGAAGACCAGGTGTACCGCATTGACCATTACCTGGGTAAAGAAACAGTACAAAACCTGTTGGTAACCCGCTTTGCCAATAGCATTTTTGAGCCACTGTGGAACCGCAACTACATACACCATGTAGAAATTACCCATGCTGAAAATATTGGCGTAGGCAGCCGTGGGGGGTATTACGATGGTTCTGGTGCGTTAAGAGATATGGTTCAAAACCACCTGATGCAGCTGGTAGCCCTTACGGCCATGGAGCCCCCTGTTAATATGGACCCTGACTCTATCCATAATGAAAAGGTAAAGCTGTTTCAATCATTACGGGCACTGACTGATCATGACCTGCACCATAATATTATCAGGGGCCAGTACACCTCGTCTCACATCAGAGGTGAGTTTCAAACCGGGTATAGAGAGGCCACAGGGGTACCTGAAAACAGCAAGACAGAAACCTTTGTTGCCATGAAGTTTTTCATTGACAACTGGCGTTGGGCTGGTGTGCCTTTTTACATTCGCAGTGGTAAGGCTTTGCCCACCAGGGTGGCCGAAATTGTAATTCATTTTAAGCCTACCCCCCACCACCTGTTTCAGCAACTCGATGAGTTTTCGAACTCAGACAATCAGCTGGTTATTCGTATTCAGCCCAATGAGGGTATGCTGCTCAAATTTGGCATGAAAGTGCCTGGCAGTGGCTTCCATGTAAAAAAGGTGAATATGGACTTCCACTACTCTGAGCTTACCAACGATTATGTGCCTGCCGCTTATGAACGTTTGTTGCTGGATGCCATGCTGGGCGATTCAACATTGTTTTCAAGGGGCGACTCAGTAAACGCCGCCTGGGAGTTTGTTGACCCCATTTTAAATGCCTGGCAAAATGACGACTCAATTAAACTGTATGGGTACCCTGCTGGTACCTGGGGGCCAGAACAGGCCGATGCATTGATTGAAGGCAACTATATTTGGCGGTACCCCTGTAAAAACCTTGCCGACGATGGCGAGTTTTGTGAACTTTGACAAATATTATCTGACTATAGAAAGCTTGTGATCCAAACTAAAGTATTCAATAACAAAAATGAGGTAGCTAAGGCCTTTGCTGATTTTATTGTTCAATTAACTAAGCACAGAACTAAAGTGCATATTGCCCTTAGTGGTGGCAGCACCCCCAAGGTATTGTTTGACTTACTGGCCAGCAATTACCGAACTCAAATCAACTGGAAGGTTATTCATTTCTGGTGGGGTGATGAGCGTTGCGTACCACCAGACAGTTCTGATAGCAACTACAATATGACACACCAGCACCTGTTGCAGCATATTGATATCAGTGAAAGCCAGGTGCATCGGGTTTTGGGCGAGGCAGACCCACAGCAAGAGGCACAACGGTATGGTGACCACATGCACCGGGAGTTATCTAAAATACACGAGGTGCCTGTTTTTGACCTGATTATACTGGGTATGGGTAGCGATGGCCATACGGCATCTATCTTTCCGCATCAGATGGATCTTTTACGTGAAGAAAACATATGTGCAGTGGCTACACACCCTGAAAGTGGCCAACAACGCATAACCATAACAGGCCATGTCATTAACCAGGCAAGGCATATAGCCTTTTTAGTAACAGGAAATGACAAAACCGAAAAGGTAGAAATCATCATAAACAAAAAACCAGGCTACCACAAATACCCTGCGGCTCATGTAGCCCCAATTACGGGCAAGCTAACCTGGTACCTTGACCACGAGGCAGCAGCAGGCCTTGAAACCTAAGAGTATACACACCTGGCCTTAAACTCTTTTAACCGATAAAACTTAGTATTCATCGAGGCATCTTCAGTACCCGACAAATGCAGGCAACATCTTGGCCAAGTATGTTTTTATTTGCTTCTGTATTTAATTCACGGGTATACAGAACGAAACATGAAGAACTTACTAATTTTTATCGGTACTTTTTTAGCTATACTTCTTTTGGTCAATGCAGGTTCTGAAAGCAATGGTGTATCATGGAATTTCTTGGCAGGCAACAATACCATAAATAACCAGCACCAAATAGAACAACCACCTACTGCACCCCCAACGGCAGAAGTCTTTTACGAGGCTAACAAAAGCATAACTAATTATTGGGTTGATGGAGAGCTGATTGAACTCTAAACAGATACAACTTTTAAAGCAGTTTTAAGATAGTATTTGCCCATAGCTCTGGCGCCTCCAGCGCAGGAAAATGACCAACATCAGGCAAAACAGTTTTATGGCTGTTCCTGATTTCTTCTTCTAAAACATCTGCCATTTCAACCACAGCTATGGGGTCAGCTTCACCCCATACAATATACACTGTCAGGCTGGTTCTAATTAAAGCCCCTACCCAACGGCTGTGGAACTTAAACCGCTCATTTAAATACTGAGTAATTTTTGGTATAACCAATTGCCCGTTATTCCTTCTGGTAAGGGCATATAAGGCTTCAAGCTCAGTGTTTAAGCCTTGGTATTGGGTTGAAAACAGCTTTCGTAAGCTACGTGTATAGGTATTTTTAGTAGTAAACTTAACCACCTTTGGCCCCCAAAAAGGGTGCTTTAAAAGCTTTTGGATAAACCGCAGGCGGGCCAGTTCAATATGAATACTGCCGTTAGTAAGGGTAACTGATTGTATTTTGATTGGGCACAACCCCAACTCATTTCGGGTTACCAGCTCAGTAGCTATGCTGCAACCGTAATCATGTGCTACTATATGCGCTTGTTCAATGCCCAATCTATTCCATAACAACAGGGCATAATCGGCTTGCTCTAATAATGAGTAAGAATAACTTTCTGGCTTATCAGAAAAACCAAAACCTAAATGATCATGAACAACTACTCTATACTTTTGAGTCAAAATGGGCAGTACCTTGTAGTATTCATAACTTGATGTGGGGTAACCATGCAGCAAAAGCAGGGTTTCTCGGTTGGGCTTGTTGCCTTGATCTATTACAAACAGCCTGTATTTACCTGTGGTAACATAGCTGCCCTTCTTTTTCCAGGCATTAATATCCATAAACCCAGTCTTTAAAACGTGATACGCAAAGCAATATAACCAATTATGCCGTGGCAGGCAGGGCACCATCAACAACCACGGCTGTAATAATAGCGCAAACAGGGCCTACACCAGGGCGCAGCAATTAATTACATTTACCCTACAAATAGTAATAATTTAGATTAACCTGATTTAACAACAACAGCAAGTAGTACACGCAACCACCAACAGAGGCATAATGGCACTGAACTGACATTAAAGCCATCTCATCGAATAAATTCAACAACCTGTATAATGAATACGTATTTTAGACTAAAGCAAAATAAACACTTTCTATTGCTGGCAACAGTTAAATAAATACAATTAATAAAAGTCTTTAGTTAAATCAATTGTTATGTGTCTGACTGAATTGATTGATTCTACCTACAACGCTAATATTGCTAAGCATCAATATGCTATAGTAATGTTCTATGCAGACAACTGTAAGGAATGTGAATACATTAAGCCTGCTTTTGAGCAAATGGCCAACAACTTAGCCCCACAACAGTCTATTGCACTTTTTAAGGTAAATGCTGCTTTGTGTCCAATTGTCAGGCTTCAGGTTGGCGTATACTCTTTACCCTTGTTGGTGGTTTACCACGAAGGTAAGCCCATAATTAAAAAAGTAATTGAACAACCCTATATGATTCAAGAGGTTGCTGATGAGCTGGCTGTAGCAGCCTAAACCCACTTATTTGCTAATCTAAATAGATTTCACTGCCAATTGATATAATGCTGCGCTTGTAGGCTTGTTTTTAAGTCAATAGGTTAGCATCTTGTGGTCATATACTCAATTAGTATATGAATCCATCTGAACACAGCGCATTATCACACTTACAAGAACAGTTGGGCATAGAAATTGGCCGCAAGCCCTATGAAGATGATGGAGACATAGGGTACTGGCTTGATGCCCATGGCCATGTAACTATACTTGAATTACATGGCCTTACCCTTACCAGCCTTGAGCAGCTCAAGCACTTTCCACACTTATTACGGCTGGATATTAGTGACAACCCTGTGAATGACCTCACAGCCATTAGCCATTTAGAAAACCTTGAGCAACTTTCACTTACTGGCACTGAAGTACAAGACCTTACAGTATTAAAAACATTAGGGAAGCTCAAAGAGCTTAACTTAGCGCTAACGGCAGTGACTGATTTTACTGCGTTAAGCTACCTGTATGAGCTTCAGTGGCTTGACCTCAGTTCCTGCCTGATTACCGACCTCTCACCAATTGCCCAGTGCAAGGCGTTAACAACACTTTATTTAAGTGATACCAAAGCCAAAAGTATTACCCCACTTGCTCAATTGCACAACCTTGAGGTACTCTCGTTACATGGTTGCCCATGTAACAATATTAGTGCTTTAGCCACGCTCAAGCATTTGAAAACCTTAAACCTGGGTAGTACTGATGTTCAAGACCTGGCCCCAATAAATGGCCTTTTCAGGCTGCATCAATTAAACCTGGGCGACACACGGGTGAAAAACCTACAGGCATTGGCCAGTACAACTGCGTTAAGAGAGCTTATTTGCTGGAGCACCCGGGTTGAAGATCTAACCCCACTAAGCGCTTGTGAACACCTGGGAAAGCTTAATATTGAAGATACCCCCGTAAAAAACTTAGG
>CAZXTW010000320.1:0-6971 GCA_964643525.1 uncultured Roseivirgaceae bacterium | reverse complement strand
ACCAGACCCAATGGAAGGTAAAATTTAAAAAGAACGATGAAGATAAGAAAAAGACTGTATTCAGCCCATTTTATAGCAATGGCCCTGAGTTTAACTCAATAGCTGCAAGGTACAATGCTGAAGGCACCTATATTGGCAGAGAAGATTTTGCAGCAGCCGAAGGGTGGGAGCTGATTAAAGCCAATTTGGGCCATAATGCAAACGATACGTCAACAAACCGCCTGCCCGAACACCCTTACATCATATTTTACAATAAAATAACAGGTGTGTTACGGGTATTTGTGTATAACGAAAACCAGGGAGAAGCCAACCAGCTAACCATCAGCCTGGGCATGAATGAAAAAGAAAGTACCAGCAATTTGGGAGGCAAAACGTATACCCCAAAGCTATGGGGCAGCTTACAGCAGTTTGAAGCCTTAGATGCTATACAGGCAACCAAATACGAAAAGTCAACAAGCTTTGCCAGCTCAAGCAATAAACAGTGGTATTTTGCTGATTTTGTAATGGAGTACGACCCGTGTATTGCTTTTTTTGAGTCTTCCATTAGCCTGGGCGTATATAAAACCACCAAAGGCACACTTTCAATGGTAGGGCGGTTGCAAGGCGGTACCATACCAGCTGGCACCATTGAATACAATGACTGGGCCAGCCATAGAAATAAGTTTTTACTCGGGGCCATGGGCAGCACACATGATAACCTGGCCACCAACCTGGGTGACATTACCCTTAGCCAGTATGATGCTTTTGACTTGTTAAGCTTTAAAAACGAAATAAAAGGCACCCTGATTGGCAATGATATAGAAGACTGGGAAAAAGAAAAAGCAAGACTGGTTTATGAAGGTCAGGAGACAATTGCAGAAACAACTATTCAGGAAGGTAAACTAACTGTTTTACGTGGAATTTCTGAACAACTTGGAGCTTCGTTATCTGCTTTTGGCGACAATCCATTATCAGCAGGCAATGACTCTTTTCAAGCTTCCCTAACTGTTACTTCTGGCTATAACACTATTGCAAAGGGAAAAGCCCAGGAAAAACTGGCAGCAGCCAGCAAGCTTGAGTGGGACAACATTAAAGATAAGGTAAAACATGCTGACCAGGCCATTAAACTGGAAAACCCACCCCCAAGGCCCAATGTAGTATTTGGTGAACTGGCCCTGAAAGGCACGCTGGCAATTAATACAACTCTCTTTCAAAACGAACGCATTGCCACACCAGGCGGGCTGGAGTCTGACAAAGCACCAGAATGGGCCCAGAACGGCTCAAGAGGGGGCGCCCCCTTATACAACCAGCCTTTGGGCTTATTTACCATGCTCAACCAACCAGAGTTTGGTCTGGGTTTACGCAAAAATAGAAGAGAGGCCACCCTTAAAATAAAAGAAAAGCCCTACTTTGTGCACAATCAAACTGTAGCTGGCAAAATAGATGACATCATTACGATTTTTATTACAATAGAAACGTTTGATACTGAAGGTAAAACTACCCAGATTGCAAACAGCAGGGCATTTCATACCTCGTTGGGCAATAAAAATGGCCACCCTTTACCAGGCAGTCTTGATGTGTCAGATATGATTGACTGGAACCAACTTGAAAGCAACCTGAATGCGTCAGCAAGTAATGCCAATGTTGCAGAACAACTGAAGCAATGGATCAAGGTATCGTACCTTACAGTTACCCAAACCTCATCACATTTAAAGACCAGAAACTTAAAACGCCTGGGCAATACCCTGAACCAATATTATTCAGGCACTACTAAGTTTGCTTTCACTGTAGATGGTTATTTACCTATGGTGGTCAGTGCTGTTTTGAGAGATTATACCTTTACAGACCACCCTGATTTTGGCACTAACTACCACATTTACAATACACAAAGTGATTTTTCCGATCTAATGAGGGGTTATTGTGAAGCCTTAGCCACCACACAAGCTACAGCCAGGCAGGCCCAAACCCCGCAACAACAGCCCAAAGCCTTGCCAGTGCAGGTCAATGACCTGCAGCTGTACCCCAACCCGGCCAACAGCCAGGTGCAGTTTAGCCTAAGCAGCCATGAGGCAGGGCAGGTACACATTAGCCTGTACGATTTGCAGGGGCACGCCCTCATTACTACCAAAGAGTATGTGCAGGGCAGCGAGCTGTTGCAGGGCAGCATGAACATCAGCGCCTTGCAGCCGGGCATTTACCTGGTCAAGGTAGTACTGCCCAATGGCAGGTACATCAGTAAGCGATTAATCAAAAATTAATATCCTATTGATCACAACACAACAACACACTTACTCAAAAAGGCTGCCCACAAGGGCAGCCCTTTTTATTTACCTGCTACCTTGAAATTACCGGGGCTCTGCCGGTAAGTGCATCGTCAGTCAGAGCACTTAACAGAAAGCGCGCCACCGTAAGGCGGTTAATGGTTAGCCTGGGTTTGGGCTGGTTGCTGTAGCTTACCTGTACCTGTACCTGTTGCTGTTGCTTGCCATTGGTCAGGCCCACGGGCCGCACTATGGTGTAGGGCAGGCCGCTCTGTGCCAGCAGCTGCTCTTGCCGCTCATGGTCAGTATAGGCCACACCAATATTACTGTTATTGATGAACCACCTGAACCAGCCTGGCAGGTGGTTTTTGGTATCACCAACACCCCAGGCCGAGCAGACTACTACTTTTTGAATGGCCCGCTGCTGCCCCAGTGTAATCACCTGCCGCATCGTATCAGATAGTAAGGTCGGTGGCGTGCGTAATGGGGCCCACGGAAAGTCTGATGTACGCGATACATTCAGCACCCCTACCACCCCCTGGCAACCAGCCATGGCCTGGGCCAGCACAGCACCATCAGTGGGTTGGCCTTCAAATAGCCTCAATTGGCCGCCATATTGGTTGGCCACTGCCTGTAGCCGCGCGGGCCGGCGCACCAGTGCATGCACAGTATGCCCCTGCGCCAGTGCCTCTGCCAGCACCAGCCGCCCTGTACGCCCCGTAGCCCCTAAGAGTAGTATATTCATGGTGTGTGCATCTAAGCATATAAAAACTATGAGCCCCCAAGATACATTGGGCCAGTCACATAAATTTCATGTCGGTAATTCGAGAGTGCAATTATTAACAACAAAAGGCAATCATATTGGCAGAATTACAATTAAACACAACAATGTTAATTATAAATTACTATTTGGATGAATTAGACCTACCTTTGATGGAAAGGTCAACACGAGTAATACCAGCAATTTGACCATAAGCTATTAGAAGACAAAAAAACTGCCAGGCATATGAGAATGATGGACTACGTCAAAGAAGACATTCGTAAGATAGTCGAGGAAGAAGTTAGAGCTGAAGGTAGAGCTGAAGGCAGAGCTGAACAAAAAGCCGAAAATGCAATCCAGCTGGCTAAAATCATGCTTCAAAACAACGAGCCTACAGAAAAAATCACCCTATACACCGGCCTTACCCCAGATGCCATTGAACGCATTCAATTAGAGAGCTAACCATTGGCCAGGCTAATGTCACACCCTCTTTCAATTCAGTAGGACCCAACACCTCACTCAATTGAGGGAGAAAGTCTACATACCTCAGCAAGCCTTTAGGCTATTTTTTAGTTTTTAAATTATTTTTACTCGTATTAACTGCTTTATTTCTGCTATATTCTATTACTTTACAGCCTTATTGCTAACGCATCAATCAATTGTTTGTTATGGCTATTAAGTATGAGTTACGCCCCTGGGGCATGAACAACAAGGCAGAGTATATTGGTAAAATTATTGAACGGGGTACGCGCAACCGCCAGGACTTGATAGCCCAGATGACAGGCCCCGGCTCTATTTTAAAGCCTACAGAATGTGAGGCAGTGCTCGATGCCTTTTTTGAAGCGCTGGCTCAAACCATGCGCAACGGCTATGGCTACAGCGACCCACACCTGCAATGCCGCCCACAAATGCGGGGCATTTTTGACAGCACAACCGACAGGTACGACCCCGAACGCCACAGCATAGAGCTGGCCCTGAACAGCAACAAAGCTTTTGAGGCCTATTTAAACAACGCGGCCACACAGCATGTGCCCAATAATGGCCTGCAAAGCCCCACCCCTACCAGGGTGCACGACCTGAAAAGCCAAACCACCAACCAGCAGCTTACCCCTGGCCACCCCATTGAACTGAAAGGCGAACACCTGAAAATCATTGCCCCTGATGACACTGAACAAGGTGTATTTTTTGTGCACCAGGGTACCAGTACCCGCTACCGCCACCAACTGATACACCAAAACCACCCCACCACCCTACAGGTAGCCGTGCCCGAGAGCCTAACCGCAGGCACCTATCACATAGAAGTGTGCAGCCTGGTACGCCCCAGAAACACACAGCTGCGCACAGGTGTTTTTTCAAAGCCCCTTGCAGTAAACCCTTAGTACTCCAAACCCTACCACGAGCGTGGTAGACCCGCGACCACGAGCGTGGCAGACCCACGACCACGAGCGTGGTAGACCCACGACCACGAGCGTGGTAGACCCGCGACCACGAGCGTGGTAGACCTGCGAACACGAGCGTGGCAGGGGTTAACACCCCTTGAACACCTACAATTTACCAGTGTGGGTTAACCATTTTTACCAACTTACTCTTACTTAGTTAACACTATCTATTTATTTAATTAATGCTACCATTTAATGGTTAACTTGCTATCAGGGTTATGTATAAACACCTAAACCTGCATTTTATTATTAGCTAATTAGCAGTATATCCACCCCACCTGATTTCTGCATTTTACAGTTAATTAATTGATTTACAAGGCATAAAACAATCTCTCATCTATATTAGCCAAGCGTTTGGGCCCAAACCAAGGCGGTTTCTGAAAAGCCTTTAACAGAGTAAGAATCAAATTTTCATACATTACCCATTATGAAATATTTAATAGTAATCATTGCCATTTGGCATATCTTTATTGGCGGCTTGTTTGCCCAAACTACCACTAATGAAATATATAATATTAGCGTATCGCCTACCGCTACGCCAAATGGTGTGCTTTCTGCTGTAGGCAAGGGCAACGTGAAGTTAGATGTAAATAATGAGTTAGAAGTTTCTGTTGGGAGCTCAGGCACATTCATTATCAATGGAGGGCCTACCCAAATTGGCAACTTTTCCGGCACAACACCCGACCCCAACAAGGCGGCCAACCTGTTGGTGCAACCGGCAGGCACCAACAACAATATTGGCCACTTAGAAGCCGGCAATTATGGTTTTATTGACGGCACGGCCAAATGGTTGGGTCTGGGCAGTGCCCCTGCCAGCTTACCGGGCCCTGCCGTATATGGCCAACGTGTGCAGTGGAATGACCACTTTGGTATTTTTAACCTTAGGGAGGTCAATAGCACCACCAAAGACCTGGTGGTTCAATGGGGTGGCACTACCAGCAACAACCGCTTGCGATTTGAGTATGCCAGCAGCGGTACTGCAACACCACAAACCTTTGCTATGTTTGACAGTGATGGTAACTTTGGCGTTGGTAATGTTAATCCTGATGCCCCAATTCATATCGGTACTACTACAGGCATTAATTCAAGGCTAAGACTGGGCAGCATTGAGTATTTTGAAGATGGAGGCCCGTACGCCATCAAAACAAATGCAGCCATTTTGCCTACTACAATATTTGCCACACTTGGTAGCCCGTCACACCAGTGGACCAATATCTTTTCGGTAAATCCTGTAACTGTATCTGACAGGCGTTTAAAGAAAAACATTGCCAATATGACTTATGGCTTAAAAGAGGTGATGCAGTTGAGGCCGGTCACTTACCAATGGAAAGATGAACAGCTGGGCACAGGCACTACCATGGGGCTTATTGCACAGGAAGTTGAACAGGTCATGGCAGAGGCGGTGTATAACCCCGCCAACCACACCACTTATGATGAAAATGGCCAGCCCTTGCCCCTAGACCCCAATGCGCGCATGGGCATTGAATACAACAACCTGATACCCGTACTGATTGCTGCCATACAAGAGCAACAAGAACAGATTAAAAAGTTAAACCGAAGCGTCAGGGCATTAAAGCAGGGCAAAAGCAGCAAAAGTACCAATGGCAAGTTGGCACCAATCAAGCCTGAAACAACACCAGCCAGCCAGGGTGGGGCAATGATTCAAAACTACCCCAACCCGTTTAATGAAAGTACCACCATACAATACAATGTGCCTGAAGGCACAGGCAGTGCCCAGTTGGTTATTTATGACCTTAATGGCCAGCAGGTACGCAGCTTTACCCTCAACCCCGGCACCAAAGGTGCGGTACAGATAGAAGCCAATACTTTGGCCAAAGATGCCACTGCACAAAACATGTATATCTATGCTCTGGTGCTTGATGGGGTAACAGTAGCAAGCAAAAAAATGGCAATAGAATAGCAGTGATGCATACTACAAAGTAACCCTGCCCCTCAACAAAAGCGCCTACCTTCAAGTAGGCGCTTTTGTTTTGACCTCCTACTGTATTTAGTGCTATATTCAACTTACTTTCTTAACGCTTTAATCACATCTAATATGAAAAAGCTTTTCTTAATGGTGGCTGTAGTATGCCTGGCAGCCACAGTCAACTATGCTCAAACTGTAAATGCTGATGTCATTAATTTTGGTGCTGCCGGCACAATTTCTCAATTTGCTGACAGCGACATCCGCATGGCAGCCTCTGACGATATTGTGATTTCATCTGGCTCAGGTACCGGCAATGATATTTTCCTTTCAAACGGACGAGTAATCATTAACAGCGGGGCAGACCCCAACAATGCAGCCAACTTATTGGTAAGGCCCAACGGCACACTAAACAATATTGGCCATGTAGAGAGCGGCAGTTATGGCTTTGTTGATGGCACTGCCAAATGGTTGGGCCTGGGCAGCACCCCGGCCGGTATACCTGGCCCTGATGCATACGGCCAACGCATACAGTGGAACGACCACTATGGCATTTTTAACCTGCGCCAGGTCAATACCAGTACGCGCGACCTGATTATCCAGTGGGG
>CAZXTW010000319.1:0-6975 GCA_964643525.1 uncultured Roseivirgaceae bacterium | reverse complement strand
GGGTGCACTACGCACTGGGGCTGCACCGCATCAAACAGGGCATCAACGGCGGCGGGGTTGGTCAGGTCGGCCTCGTGGTAAGTATAGGCACCTGCCGGGGCATGGGCATTGCGGTTTTGGCCGCGCCCTGTGGCATGCACCGCCACCTGGCCCTGCGTAAGGGCATAATTAACCAGCTTTTGGCCCAGCAGGCCATTGGCCCCCGTAATTAACAGTGTGCCGCCTTTTGTCATCTAATTTGCCTCCTCAGTTGGGTACACATACCCGTACTTACTTGTAATATCTTTTCTTTTTACCCGCTCTACCTCCATAGTCATATACTCTTTCTCTACCGGGGTTGAGTTTCTGGGGCCGGTTACCGGCACGGTGGCCACCTGGTCAATCACCTCCATGCCCTCTACTACCTTACCAAACACAGTATACTCATCATCAAGGTGGGGGGCACCGCCCTTGGTGGTATAGGCCGTCAGCCTGTCTAGCGGCACTTCTACCTGCACACTGGTTTTGTAATGTGCTTCTAAAACGGGGGTCATCTCTGCCACAGCCGTTTGGTAATTATCAAAATCTTTGGCTTTGTATAACGAGTCAAGCACCTGCATCTTTTCAGGGTAAAGCCCTTCGCGGTAGCACTGCTGCAGCAGCAGGCCCAGCTTTTGCTGGTCGGTAGTTAACTGTTCGCGCGTCCACTGCTGGCCCTGTACAATATAAAACTGGCTGCCAGAGCTTTGCTTCTTTGGGTTCACATTATCGGGCTGGCGGGCCGCCGCCAAAAACCCCTTGGCATGAAAAAACTGCTTCACAAACTCAGCATCCAGCGGGCTGGGCTCTTCTTCAGGGTCGGGCTTCTGCGTCAGGTCGCCCCCTTGAATCATAAAATTCTTAATTACCCGGTGAAAGTGCGTACTATCATACCGCCCCTCTCGGGCCAGCTCTAAAAAATTGGCTTTGTGTATGGGTGTTTCTTCAAACAAAATCACCTTCATATCGCCATAGCGGGTGTGTATGGTCACCACCTCATCATATACCCTGGCGCTGTTGCAGCTGGTGGTGCCTGCTGCCAGGGCAAGCATCAGTACTATGGGCAGGGTAATGGCAAATAGCTTGTTGGTTAATTGAGTCATTGTATACTTGGCTATAAAAGTTTAATCATCAGTCATGGTTCAGGGTGGCCCGTATTTTTGTTAGCAGCTGCTGGCCGCCGTTGGCCAGTACCTGCTGTGCCAGCTGCTGGCCGGCCTGTTCAGGCTGTGTGGCCGGGCGCTGGGCGGTGTGGCGCAGCATGGTTTGCCCGTCAAGGCTTACCAGCCCACCGGTTACGGTTACCGTCTGGCCATTCAGGGTGGCCAGGGCAAAGGCCGGTATGCTACAGCCCCCTTCCAGCTGGCGCAAAAAAGCCCGCTCAGCCCTAATGCGCTGGGCCGTAGGGCCGTGGTTAAAAGCATCAACCACCAGCTGGCGCAGGGCGGGGTCAAGGGTGGTGCAGGCCTCTATGGCAATGCTGCCCTGCCCTACGGCCGGCACAAACTGCTCAACAGGCATGCTGGCCGCTATGTACTGGTCATAATCCATGCGGTGCACCCCGGCATAGGCCAGCAGCAGGGCATCGCACTGCCCTTCATTGAGCTTGCGCATGCGTGTTTGCAAGTTGCCCCGCATATCAACAGGGTGCAGGTGGGGGTAATAATGCTTCAGGCAGGCCACCCGGCGGGTGCTGCTGGTGCCTACCCGCAGTGGCCGGCTGCTATCGGTCAGGTCAATGGGCGTGCCATTGTTCACCAGCACATCGTGCACAGGCTCGCGCTCGCCAAAAGCTATCAGCTCAAACCCCTGGGGCAGTACAGAGGGCATATCTTTGGCGCTGTGCACGGCTATATCAATATGGCCCGCCTGCAGCTGGGCTTCTATCTCTTCAGTAAACACCCCTTTGCTGCCTATCTTGGCAATGGCCACATCCAGCACACGGTCGCCTTTGGTGCTAATGGTCACAATTTCGGTTGCGCAGCCCGCCTGTTGCAGGGCTGCTGCCACGCGGTGCGTTTGCCACATGGCCAGGCGGCTGCCGCGGGTGCCTATTTTAATTGCCTTTGTGGGGGTAGCAGTTGTTTCTGTTCCTTTAATTGGGCTTGTTGTACTTGCTGTCATCATCTGCTTATTTGGCCCTTAACACGCGGGCCACCCGTAAAGATAAGTCTAAAAACAATATTTTGGGGTGGCCGTTGCGCTCTATATGAAAATGGGCCTCATTCACAAAAACGCTTACCTGGGCCACCTTTTCTGGTGTGAGCACCGCGCTAAACTTCTGCACAAAGGCCAGGTCTTCACCATACAGGCGGCACAGGGCGGCCTCGTCATAATGGGCCATCAATGATTCTCTAAAAACCGTCAGGCTATACAGCAGCAGCTGCTTTTGCGCTTCGCGGCCCATGCGGTGGTAGGCATCGGCCCCCTGCACCAGGGCCGTAAAATCCCACGAAAAGCACTGCCGCATCCAGGTGCGAAACAGCTCGTGGTGGTCGGCCTCTGTTTGCTGCAGCAGGGCTGTGGCTTCGCTCACATTGCCGGCAGCCATATGGGCCGCCTGCCGCAGGCGGCGCTCGTCGGCGGCGCCCTGCCCCTGTTGTAGCAGCCCCACCACCGCCTCGTCACTAAAGGGCGGCACCTGTATGGCCTGCGTGCGCGACAGTATGGTGGTCAGCAGCCGCTCGGCATCGTGCGTAACCAGTAAAAACAGCGTCCGCGCGGGCGGCTCTTCCAGTATTTTCAATATGCCGTTGGCCGCGCTGGGGTGCATAAACTCAGGCAGCCACAGTATCATCACCTTGTAGCCCCCTTCAAACGACTTTAACGACAGGTTTTTAATAATCTGCCGGCTCTCTTCTTTTGATATATTGCCCTGCTTGTTCTCTCCCCCAAAAAAACGGGCCCAGTCACTTTGCACCGCATAGGGCTGCTCAGTGGCAAACTGCCGCCACTCTTTCATAAAGCTCTGGCTCACCACATCTTTGCCGGTAACCGTTTTGGTGCTGCTTACCGGAAACACATAATGCACATCAGGGTGCACCAGCTTATCGGTTTTAATGCAGGCCGCACAGCGCCCGCAGCTGTCGTTGCCCTGGCGGTCTTCGCAATTCACATACGCGGCAAAGGCACGGGCCAGTGCCAGCCCCGCCCCACCCGGGCGGGCGGTAAACAGCTGGGCATGGGCCACATGGTTTTGCTGCACCGCCTGCGTTAATGTTTGCTTTACGGCCTCTAAACCGGGTATGTCTTTAAAACGCATATTCTAATTAATAATTAATAGGTAATAATGAATATGACTGCTCTATGCTGTATAGTAATTATTTCTAATGAACAGTAAATAATGAATATCACTGCTTTACGCTGTAGGCCAATTACCTGTAATGATATCAATTATTTCTAATGAACAATGATAAAACTATGTAATTGAAGCATGAGAAAGCAATAACCCAAAAAAATATTAATTATTCATTATTAACTATTAATTCAAACAACCTACTCATATTCCTGCTCCCAGTAGCGGTTCAGTACCGTTTCGCGGTAAATGGTTTGCAGTATGGCATGGTCGGCTTCGGTATAGGCTACCTCACGGCGGGCCATCACGGCGCGGGCCACGGCCTCGGCCTTGTCAAACCTGAAGGTCATAAACCCTTCCTGCGCGCCACCCCAGGCAAACGAGGGAATAAACTTATCCGGAAAGCCCCCCCCATACACATTGGCACTAACGCCCACCACTGTGCCTGTATTAAACATAGTATTGATGCCGGCCTTGCTGTGGTCGCCCATAATCAGCCCGCAAAACTGCTGGCCGGTGTCAATCATATCCTTCTCCTGGTAGCTGTAGGCCCGCACGGGGCTGTAATTATTCTTCAGGTTAGAGGTATTGGTATCGGCCCCCAGGTTGCACCACTCGCCAATCACTGAGTTGCCCATAAACCCATCGTGCGCCTTATTGCTATAGCCCAGCACCACTGAGTTGCTCACCTCGCCACCCACCTTGCTGTAGGGGCCAATGGTGCTGTCGCCCCGCAGCTTGGCCCCCATATTAATATGGGCCCCTTCGCACAGGGCCAGTGCCCCGCGAATAATAGCGCCCTCATGCACCACGCTGTTTTTACCCAAATACACCGGCCCGTTTTCAGTACTGATAATGGCGGCACGCACCTGCGCGCCCTCCTCAACAAAAATATCGTTGCCATACACCCTGGTGTGTGGGTCGGTGATCGGGGCCGACTGGCGACCGGCCGTGAGCATATCAAAATCAAAGCGTATTTGCCGGGCGTTGTGCCTGAAAATATCCCAGGGGCGCTCAATAAACGTCACCTGCCCGGGGTACTCGCGCAGGCGCCCCAGGGCGCGGCCCTCGCCGTCGTCTGCCAGGGCATCAGCCATATCGGGGTGAAAATTCATGGCCAGCACATGGTCGTTCTTAAAAAAGCCATCACCGGGGGCCAGCGCCTGTATGGCGGCCCACACCTCGGCATCGGGGCACAGCGCCCCGTTAATCAACAGGTTGCCCCCCTCGTCAAAAGCCGTTTCGCCTTCGGGGCGGTACTTCTCGGCCAGCGGGGTTTCAGTTTCAAACGCTACCTGGTGCCCGGTAAAGCGGGCCCACTTTTCGGCTATGGTTAAAATGCCTACACGCAATGCCCCCACCGGGCGGGTAAAAGTAAGGGGCCGCAGGCAGCGGCTGGTATAGGGGTGGTCTAACAGTTGAATGGTCATGCCGCAAAAATAAAAAAGTCTTTGGGAACCGAATTCCCAAAGACCTCAAATATCAAATAACCTGAATAATTACTTGCGGCGGTATTTTTTGTTGAATTTCTCAACACGACCGGCAGTATCCAAGTAAATGTTCTTGCCAGTATAAAAGGGGTGCGAGGCAGAGCTTACTTCTATTCTTATTACAGGGTACTCATTGCCATCTTCCCACTTCATGGTTTCTTTCGGTACCAAAGTTGACTTTGATAAGAAAGAGTGGTTGCTGGTGGTGTCTAAAAACACAACCGGCTGGTAATTAGGATGTATATCTTTCTTCATGACGAATATTAACTTCTTTCTCAAAAAGGACTGCAAATGTAGGCAAACTATCTATAAAACAAAAACAAAGGCCCACCATAATCTGCCCCTATGGCCCGGCCACCTGCGGCAGGGCAAGCAAATGCCCCGCAATACGTTATGCTATTGGCAAAAATACCTATCTTTCTGCCTTACTTGCAATTTGTATTTACCACGCTACCTACACTAACTATGACTGCACGGTTTACCCAGGCCCTGCTTTGCCTCACCCTTGCCTGCCTTACTGGCACCGCCCTGCACGCACAAAGTGCCTATGCCCCATTAAATGCTGACTATTACCATACCATTGAGCGGTATGAAATTAAGCAGGGCCACCTCTCAGAATTTTTCTTTTCAAACCTCAAGCCTTATACCCGGCAGCAGGTGGCCCAATTTGCCGACAGGGCCGATACCACCCTGCAACAGCTAAGCCGCCAGGATGTATTTAACCTGAATTACCTGCAGCAAGACAATTGGGAGTGGAGCCAGCGCGCCAACGCCCAAAGCAAAAAGCCCATATTCAATACCTTTTACAAGCAGCCTGCCACCTGGCTGCATGCCCGTAAAGATGGGTTTGACCTGCACGTTAACCCTGTGTTGTACCTGGGCACAGGCAATGACGACAATGCCCTTGACCGCCCCTTTTTTAATACCAGGGGCATACAGGTAAGGGGCAGCATTGATGATAAAATAGGCTTTTACACCTTCCTGGGTGAAAACCAGGCACGCTTTGCAGGCTATGCCAACAACTGGGTAGACAGCATTGGCGCCGTACCGGGCGAGTGGTTCTGGAAAGACTACAACCAAACCGCCTTTGATTATTTTACCGTGCGCGGCTACATTACCTTTAAGGCTACTGAGCATGTGCAGCTGCAGTTTGGGCATGACCGCAACGTTATTGGCAATGGCTTTCGCTCGCTCATCCTGTCAGACCATGCCCCCGCCTACCTGTTTTTAAAGGTCAATACCCAAATCTGGAAGTTTACCTACACCAACCTGTTTACCCAGCTCACGGCAGATGTGATCCGCACGCCTTCTGGCGTGCTTAATGGTGACAGCAACTTCCCTAAAAAATACATGGCCTTTCACCACCTGGGCATCAATATTGGCAAAAACATTAATGTAGGGGTGTTTGAGGCTGTGATGTTTGGCAATACCGACAGTACGGCCTCGCCAGGGTTTGACCTGAATTACCTCAACCCCATTATTTTTTACCGCGCGGTAGAGCAAAAGCAGGGCAGCGCAGGCAACTCACTGCTGGGCATTGATGCCAAGTGGAATTTTCTGCAACGCTTTTCATTGTACGGGCAGTTTGTGTTAGACGAGTTTTTGCTTGACAATGTGCGCGAGGGCAACGGCTGGTGGGGCAATAAGTTTGCCGCCCAGATAGGCCTCAAATATATTGACGCCTTTGGTATACCTAATTTAGATGTGCAGGTAGAGCATAACGTGGCCCGCCCCTTTATATACAGCCACCGCACAGAGTTTGCGCATTATGCACATTACCGCCAGGCCCTGGCCCACCCCCAGGGGGCCAACTTTCGCGAGTCGCTGGCCATCATTAGGTACCAGCCCATCCCCCGCCTGGCCCTCAGGGCCAAGCTGATTTACCTGCAACATGGCAGCGACCCCAGCGACAGCCTGAACTGGGGGGGCGATATTTTAAAGAGTTACGACCTGCGCGTGCAGGATTTTAACAATGAAATTCTGCAGGGCGTAGCCACTGACATGACCAGCGCCGACCTCACGGCCACCTTTATGGTGCGCCACAACCTGTTTGTTGACCTGCGCCACCTGTACCGCCGTGAAGACAGCCAGATTGACGCCCGCGACAACACCACCAACTACACCTCTATTGCCCTGCGCTGGAACATACCCGAAAAAGTATTTGATTTTTAA
>CAZXTW010000318.1:0-6982 GCA_964643525.1 uncultured Roseivirgaceae bacterium | reverse complement strand
GGTGATGTAGCTCAGTTGGTAGAGCATCGGACTGAAAATCCGTGAGTCGGTGGTTCGAGCCCACTCATCACCACGACGCTTAGAAGCCTCTCTTTCGAGAGGCTTTTTTTATGCCCCTGCCTCACTACAAGCCCACCTTCGTTATTTGCTATTTTCGTAATGATTTGCCACATAAGGGTAATAATAACAATTTCTCTTCATGAACAGGCGTTAAATTTAATGCATAAACAATTACTTAGTATGCATGCATACTAAATATTTGACGTTTGCTTTGCCTATTTAGACCTATTCTGAATTACCGAAGGTTGTACTAAAGGCAGAAACTAAAGGCTGAGGCTCCTTTTACTTAATCATTTTAAGCCTGATCACCTCTTTCTCACTTAAAAAGCGCCATTTGCCCCTGGGCAGGTCTTTCTTATTAAGGCCAGCAAAAACTGAGCGGTCAAGTCTGGTTACCTGATACCCTAAGTGCTCAAAAATACGCCGTACAATTCTGTTGCGGCCAATATGAATTTCAATACCCAGGGTTTTTCTATCGGGTGTTACAACGGCCAGGTCGTTCACATAGGCCGGGCCATCTTCTAGCTGCAGGCCAGCGGCAATCTCGTCAATATGGGCCTTGGTAATGGGCTGATCAATTTCAACCTGGTACAGCTTTTTAACCTTGTGCGAGGGGTGGGTCAGCTTTTTGGCCAGCTCGCCGTCATTTGTAAACAGCAGCAGGCCTGTGGTGTTGCGGTCAAGCCTGCCTACGGGCACAATGCGCTCGTCGCATGCGTTAGCCACCAGTTCCATTACTGTGCGCCGTTGTTGTGGGTCTTCTGTGGTAGTAATATAATCCTTGGGCTTGTTCAGCAGCACATACACCATTTTTTCGGTTTGCAGCAACTTGCCGTCAAGCTTTACCTTGTCGTCTTTACTCACTCGCCTGCCCAGCTCAGTCACTACCTTGCCGTTAATGCGCACCCTGCCTTCAGCAATGAGTACATCTGCCTCCCGGCGTGAACACACCCCCGCGTTTGCAATGTAGCGGTTCAGGCGTATCAGTTCTTCCTGGCCATCTTTAGGCTGTTGCCTGCGCCGTTCGGTCAGGGCTTTAATCTTTTTAAAGTCGTACTGGGGTGCAACTGTCTTCTTTGCAGGCCTGGCTCCTGGGTTTTGAGGGGCTTGAGCACCCTCATTGATGGGCTTACCGCCTTTGTGCTTGCGGTTGCCTGGCTGGCTGGCTTCTTTCTGGTACCGCGTTTTGCCACGGTTGCTACTGCTGTTGCCAGACTTGGCCTGGTGGTTGGCACTGTGTTGGCCGTTGGCTTTTTTACCGGGGCCGCCATCCCGGCGGGCCGCTGGTTGGGTACGTGCAGTACCTTTGTTTGGTTTTTTCATATAGTAACCAGCTGCCCTCAAGTAAATACACCAGGCAACTGGCCACAAAAATAGCTAAAAAGAAGCCATTACAGCACAATTAATTGTGTGAAGCACCAACCACACGCTACAACACCCGGTACCGGTGGGTGGCAAAGCCAAACTGCCCCTCGTCAGTAATGCCATTTACATAGGCCCGCACAACGGTAGCACGGTCAGCATTGTAAAACTCTACGGTAGCCTTGCCAGCTTTATCAGTCACTACCTGCGGCTGCCATAGCAAAGTACTGCGCAAGTCGGGCAGGGCAAGGGCCAGCAGGCTATCATTTTCATACAAGGGGGCATAAAATCTTCTTACCTCCGGAAAAAACTCTGCCAGAGCATAATTCTTAGGTATATCCTGTTCTTGTGGGGCCACTGCCTCTCTGGTGGTTACAAACACAATACCCTCACTGGCACGGTTACCATACCTGAAGCTACCCCCTGCCCCTTTAATCACGGTAATCTCTTCAATCATATCACGCGTCAGGAAGTCAAGCACCCGGTAGTCTCTGCCCCAGGGCGCATCATTCACTACAAACAGCACACCGCCCCGGGCCTGCAGATCTCTTACCTCTGCAGTGTCTCTAATAGCCCCTGAGCGCGCATTTGAACGCATATACACGTTGCCGTTAATGGCATCAACAAAAGTAATAGTGGTAACCTGCCGCAGGTAATCAACAAAATTGGTTGCGGGGTTCAGGTCAGAACCCTTTTTGGCAAAACTACCCAGGTTACGAAACTGGCTCTGGTAGCTTTTATTAAACCGGTCTTGCAGCTTCTTCTCTTCTATCAGAATCTCCTTCAATAGCAGGTAGTCGCCAAAATCGTCCAACTCGGCATACCGCTGGCCTGCATAATCGTCATCCCTAAAATCAACCGCACCA
This sequence comes from uncultured Roseivirgaceae bacterium, assembly GCA_964643525.1. GTDB lineage: Bacteria > Bacteroidota > Bacteroidia > Cytophagales > Cyclobacteriaceae > CAZXTW01. The sequence goes on along the minus strand of CAZXTW010000318.1, from coordinate 4,694 downwards.
GGGTTAATCACTGACTGGTAAGGCGTTTTGCGGCGCATCACGGCCAGGGTATAATCGTTGTCTTTCTCACGGTCTACCACCACACGTACCTTGCTTTTGCCTTTGGCGTCGCTTGCATTTAAAATCAGGGCCCGTAAGTCGCTGGTAAAATAATCTTTGTTAATAGTAAAGCGGCCGTTGGCATCGGCAGTAATGGTTACCGGGGCATACAGCCCAAACGGTATCACATGAATCACGGCAAAAGGCGAGGGCTGCCCTTTTTTGTGCAGGTCATATACAGTGCCGGTAATTACCTCTTTGCGCTTAGGCTCGGGCTGGTGCAAATCTTCAGGAATAACAAACCGGCGCCAGCCGTGGGTAAGCATTAACAGGTCAAGCTTTTCTTTATTGGTGCTTAAAGTTTTGAGCAGCCCCTGGGGCACATAATGCAGCTGGCTTAGCTCTGACTGCAGGTGCATGTACGTGTCAATATCAATTGCCGGGCCCTCCTTACCAGAAAAAATAGAGTCAATCACCGCTACTGAAAAATTGGCCGAAACAGGCTTATCTTCCTCATCAGTCACTTCAATATCCATCACCACCTTTTCTCTTGGCAGGTATACAGGCTTATCTGTTTTAACGGTTACCTTCAGGCCCCTGTCTGCATGTACAAACGCCAGCCGCTCGGCTACGGGCTGGTAGGTGTGGTCGTACAAAGTAAACTGTGATACCCCCTTGGGGAAGTGGTACGTGGGTATGGTAAACAGGGCTTCGCCTGTCATATTCCCTTCCAGCGTATAATAAATTTCACCGCGTGTCAGGCCTGTCAGGTAAATATGCCTTTGCTCGTTGGGGTAGGTGTTTTGCACCCTGAAAACCAACTCGTCGCTGGTATGCTTCACTACTGAAAAGGCATACCCCTCTGGCTGTATTTCGGGCAGCGAAAACACATAATTGTGCTGGTTGTAGCCGTCCAGTTCAAGCGTATAATGCATATCTGCGGCAGGGGTAAGCTCAAAGCTGCCCATGCCATACTTGCCAGAGCGTACCTTGGTAAGGGTATTGCCATACTGGTCAATAAGCTTCCCCTTTAACTTTAGGGGCTGCCCCTGCTGGTCAGTTACCTTAAAAGCCACCTTGCTGTTAAGGCCTGCCACAAGCTGCCCCCCTTCAGGCATAAACTGCACATCAATTAACGGAAAGCCCACCTGTATGGCCCGGCGCATTTCAATGGTCTGGTCTTGATGCTGGGCCTTTACCACTAACTGGTAAATGCCAGGCTCGGCATTGGCTGGCAGGTCACACCGCAAAAACACCTGCCCCTGGTTCAGTGCATTGCCCTCGCCCTGCTTAATAATTCTGTTGCCATGCTTAAAAGTATAATCAAACAAAATGGCATTCAGTGGCACCTCGTTGGTGGTAATGGTATTCATCTTTACCTTAACCTGCTGGCCGGGCTGAAAAATTGTATCGTTAAAATTAAGGTTCAAATACAGGTTGGGCACCAACAGTTCAGGCTCGTTCAGCTTTTTCAGGAAAAAGTCCTTCCTAAAGGCCAGCTCGGGCTGGTGGTTCTTCATCCAGCTGCTCCACGCCACCAGCTGGTAATACCCTTCATCGGCAATATAGGGCAGCTCTATCATACCCTCTACCAATCCTTTTTTAATCTCAAACTGCTTCTCCTGCACCATTAGCCCCTGCTGGTCAAGCACCACTACATGCAATGAGCGGCTCAGCACCGAGGGGCGCAGCGTGTTGCGGTCAACCACATACGCCTTAAACCAAAGGTCGTCTGCTGGTTGGTATACCTGCCGGTCAGTATGCACAAACACTTTCTCTTCAGGGTGGCTGGTATTAAAGCTTTCAATCTGTTGACGCAATTGCTCAACAAAGCTTTTGTCGCTGTTAAAAGCCCCCAATACAAAAACCGAAAAAACTACAAAAGCCAATAAGTGTATCCGTTTATGCATAAGCCAGAACATGTTTAGGTGTGTGTACTACTGAAATAACCGAACAATAAACAAAACAGCCGTTGTATGCGCATTATATTGTGGCCCATTGCCAACCTAATCACTGCTTTGTTAACAATTTACTTTTTACAAAAGTTGGCCTTTAACAGGCCCAGGCATACCTTTTAACCTTTCCTAAAAATACGAATTACAATTGTTGGTTAGTAGTGTATAATTAAAAATCCCCCCGTGTGGGGGGGCATGGCTGGTTTAGCAATTCATGCAACAATTCAACAGGCTGCTCTGGCTTTGAGGCATGTTAACCGGGCCAAGGGCGCTAATTGGATTAAAATTGATAGTTTTGCGCTCTAAATCAAGGCCATGAACCACGCAACAGCACAATATTTTGAAACCCGCCAGCAGCAGTTCCAGCAAAAAGCGGTAACCCTACAACAGCGCTACAACCGGCTGGCCATTATCAGAATTGTTGTGTTTGTACTGTTTTTAGTAGGCATTGTTTACTTTGCCAATGCCAGGGCAGGCACCCCCATGTTTGCGTTGTTTTTAGTATTCCCTGCTGTGTTTGGAGTGCTGGTTACCAGGCATAATAAAATTAAGTTTTTGCGCAACCACAACAGGCTGCTGGCCAAAATCAATCAGGATGAAATGCAGCGGCAGGCCATTCAACTGCATGGCTTTGATGATGGCCTGCGCTATTTAGATACCAAACACCCTTATGCGGCCGACCTTGACCTGTTTGGCAGCCATTCGCTGTTTCAGCTGCTGAACCGCACCACCACCCACCCCGGGGCGGGCCGCCTGGCCCAATGGATGCTGCATGCAGCTGATAACGACACCATTGGCCAGCGCCAGCAGGCCGTAAAAGAACTGGCCGCCATGAGTGACTGGCGGCAAACCTTTCAGGCTTATGGCCTGCATTTTTCTGCCGAGGGTGAAACCACTGACCAGGATGAAGCGGCATTTATGCAATGGCTACAACAGGAAGAAACACTACCGGCCCAGGGGCTGCTCAAGCTGGCTTCGTGGGTATTACCAGCCTTATTTCTGGCCATTACCGGCCTTGTAATTGCCGGCACCATTACCTACCACTTTATATTTCTGGGCCTGCTGCTTAACGGGGCCGTAGCAGGGCGCCTGTTAGGCCTGGTTAAATCAGTAACTGAAAGCACCAACAACCACGTAAAGGCCCTGGGCAGCTACCGGCTCATGATACAAATGCTGGAGCAGCAACAGTTTACCAGCCCTTACCTGAACAGGCTCAAGGCCCATTTTGATCATGACAACTTTCGGGCCTCTGCCGCAATAAAACGCCTACAGCAGCTGCTGCACTTCCTGCTGTCGCGCTCTAACCTACTCTACATACCTGTAGCAGTTATATTCATGCTTGATGTGCACCTGTTACTAACCATATGGGCCTGGCGTAAGCGCGTGCGCAACGATGTGGGCCAGTGGTTTGAGGCCATTCACGACTTTGAGGCCCTGAACAGCCTGGCAGGCCTGCACCATGCTGAGCCTGGCTTGGTATTCCCCACGGTTACAGACCAGCCCCACGTGTTAGAAGCACAAGGTATGGGCCACCCCCTGTTAAAGGCAGGCACCCGTGTAAACAACAACATCAGCCTTGGCGGGCAGGGGTCAGTAGCTGTCATTACCGACTCAAACATGGCAGGCAAAAGCACCTTTTTGCGCACAGTGGGCATCAATACCGCCCTGGCCCTGATGGGCGCACCCGTATGCTGTACCAGCATGACCACAGCCAACAGGCTAATCTTTACCAGTATGCGCACGCAGGACAATCTGGAAGAGAGTGTGTCTTCTTTTTACGCTGAGCTGCAACGCCTGCGCCAACTGCTGGATGTGCTTGACCCTGAAACCGGCAACCAGCAGCCCGTGCTGTTTATGTTAGATGAGATTCTGAAAGGTACCAACTCAAAAGACAGGCACAACGGGGCACGGGGCCTGATTATACAGTTAAGCCAGCTCAATGCTTCGGGTTTTGTTTCTACACACGACCTTGAACTGGGCAGGCTGGCCGAGCGCAGCGACAGCATTATCAATTACAGCTTTAACTCTACCGTAAAAGGCAACGAGGTGCTGTTTGATTATTTACTCACACCCGGCATCTGCCGTAGCTTTAACGCCTCCAAGTTAATGGAGCAGATGGGCATTGCGGTAGAGGCCAACCTCTCATCAGAAAGCAATGCATAACCACCAATAATAATCGTGTAATACCATGGGCAACCAATCAGATTACAGTGCAAAGGTACTTGGCGTATTGGGTGGCGGGCAGTTGGGCCGTATGTTAATACAGGCTGCCGCCAACCTGAATATTGATGTGCACATTCTTGACCCGGCAGCCAATGCCCCCTGTGCCAGCCTGGCTACCCGCTTTGTGCAGGGCAACCTGAAAGACTACGACACCGTGCTGGCTTTTGGCCAGGCCTGCGATATTATTACCATAGAAATTGAGCATGTTAATGTAGAAGCACTGAAGGCCCTTGAGCAGCAGGGTAAAACAGTGTACCCCCAGCCAGAAGTTATTGCCCTGATACAAGACAAACGCACCCAAAAGCAGTTTTACCAGGCCAAAGGGCTACCTACGGCACCTTTTGTTTTAACTGACAACCGGGCTGCACTGCAACAGCATACTGGCATGCTGCCCGCTGTACATAAGCTGGGCCGGGAGGGCTACGATGGCCGCGGCGTGCAGATGATCCATACCGAAGCTGACCTGGACAAGGGGTT